>WGLY01000038.1 GCA_016125335.1 Frankiales bacterium | reverse complement strand
GCAGTCACTATCTCGGACGCCTCCAGGCGGACAGGGCTCGTCGAGACCGGCGACGCGGGGCAGCCAGATGGGTGAGCGGGGTGGTCACCCCGCCCCTTCTGGGCGCGCTTGAGCGACGGCCGCGGGGGCATTGTGCAACTCCCTGACCGGTCTGAGCGCTCGCGTTCGCGGCCGCTGCCCAACGCCGACGACACGGCCCTCGCCGCGCTCCGACGCATCAAGGCGCAGTCCGTACCGTCCCTGTTCAGGGACGGTACGGACTAAGCGCGCTTACGGCAGACGCACTCGCCGTAGCAGTCTCCACGCCGTTCTCGACGAGCCGCACGAGCGGGCCGCTGGGGATCTTGATCAACCGACCGACCCGCAGAACTGCAGTCGGCCACTCCCCGCGACGCACCAGCTCGTACGCCAACGAGCGACCGATCCCCAGGACACGCGCGGCCTCAGGCACATCCAGCAAGGCCGGCAACCCGGCCAGTTCCTCACGATCCATCATCACGCCTTCCGTTGTGTGCCACCGACTATTGCAGCGGCCTACCGGGAGGTGTGCAGTCCTACGTCGCGACATAGGGGTCGCCACAGCAGAGGGCACAACTTCCGGGCACGGTAGGGTTACCTCAAGCACGATCCTCCCCATCCCACGCGCACCGGGCACAGCGTGCACGACGAAATGCCGGGATCGAGAGGGTTGCCGGGCTCGGCGAAGGTTGACGACATTCGACTGGCCGGAGATCCATCGGCTCCAGAGACGGACCGCGGTCGACCTCGCGGTCTTCCCTTGACCGGGATGCTGACTCAGAGCTCCCGACGTGGGAGAGAAAGCGTGAATGTAGCTCCTAGTCCGGGGCCTGGGCTGACGGCGTCGAGACTGCCGTCTTGGGCGTTGGCCAGGGACCGTGCAATGGTCAACCCTACGCCGTGCCCGGGACTCGCGGACCCGCGGTGGAATCGCTCGAAGATCAGTTCTGCCTCGCCGGGCGGGAACCCGTCGCCTGTGTCGGTGACGCGGACTCGTCCTGATGCCTTCAGCGTGTCGACGGACAGTGAGACGTCGTCGCCGGGGCGGGTGTGACGTAGTGCATTTTCGAGGAGTTGGTCGATGATCTCGACACAGCGGTCTGCGTCAGCCACCACCGGCACGGGATTGGGGGCCACGGTGTGCAGCCCTACGCGGGCGGCGGCGAAGCGCACGTGGTTGTGATGTATCGCAGCGCGCGCGGCGTCGGCGAGGTCGATCGGTTGTGGTCGGATGGTGAAGGCGTGCTCATCTGCGCGCGAGATGGCGGAGAGGTCGTCGACGAGGCGGGCGAGCCGACCGCTTTGGCTCGCGAGGGCATCGAGGACGGCGTCGTCGGCGGGCAGGACTCCGTCGTGGATGGCCTCCACGGTGCTGGTTATGGCGGTGATCGGTGTTCGGAGCTCGTGCGCCAGGTCGGTGACCAGCTGCTCGCGTCTGGCCTCATTGTCCTCGAGTCGTTGCGCCAAGGCGTTGACGGACTCCGCGAGGGTCTCCAGCTCCGGGCCTAGGCGAGGCTGCTGCACCCGTGACGAGTAGTCACCGGCGGCGAGGTTGGCCGTGGCAACGGCGATCTGCTGGATGGGTGCGGTGACTCGTCCGGCGACGATGCCCGACACGATCGCTGCAACGGCCACGGCTGCCAGGACCCCTGCGGTGATGGAGACCAGCAAGGCGGTCGCGAAGCCTTCGTCGACGTGCATCGTGACGTCGTCGGAGAGGTGGACGCCCGCTTCGGACAGGTGGCGTTGGAAGACGCCGGGGGCGGTGAGTAGCGACACGACGAGCAGGGTGCCGGCGCCGGCCACGACGACCAGGCTCATCGCCAGCAGTAGCCGAATTCCGAGTCGAATGCCCGGGGTACGTGCGTTCATCCGGTGCCCATCCGGAAACCAACACCGCGGACCGTGACGATGAACCTCGGGTCGCTGATGTCGTCGCCGAGCTTCGCGCGAATGTGGGAGACGTGCACGTCGACCAGCCGCGGGTCGCCCACCCAACCCGGTCCCCAGACGTCGTCGACCAGCCTTTCGCGAGGATGGACATGGCGGGGGTTCGCGGATAGCACGTCGAGGATGTCGAACTCGGTGCGGGTGAGGTCGACGAGCTCTCCGTCTAGGGTGACTTGACGCGCGTCGGGGTCGATTATGAGCCCCCCGCAGCGGCGTCCGGGTTGTGGCTGGTTGCGTGGGCGTCGCATGATCGTGCGGATCCGTGCCACGAGCTCGCGGGGGCTGAAGGGTTTGGTCATGTAGTCGTCGGCGCCTACCGACAGGCCGATCAGAGTATCGACCTCCTCGGTTCGTGCGGTGACCATGACGATGTACGTGTCGGAGAACGTCCTGATGCGACGGCAGACTTCGACGCCGTCGAGACCTGGCAGCATGAGGTCGAGGACGATCACGTCGGGTTGCTGCTGCTCCGCCTGGGTCACTGCGTCGAGGCCGTCGGCGGCCTGGATCACGGTGAAACCGTCGCGCTCGAGGTAGGCGGCAACGACCTGGCGGATCTGGTCCTCGTCCTCGACAACCAGGGCCAGCGGGGCCGGCGGTGCAGGTGACGCGGCCACGATCAGCCCGTCGCCGTCGCAGACGGGGTCGGCCACGTGCGGACCGTGATCGCGCCGGACCGGGAGTTCACTACGATCTGGGCGACAATGGCGTCGTCGCGGGTGAGTGTGAAGAGGTATCCCATGGGCATAGCCACCGGGCCGTCCAGGGTGGCGCCGGCGGCGTTCTTGTCCACCCACGCCTGCGCCAAAGACTGAGCTTGGTCTGAGTCGACGGTCGCATTGCCGTTGTCAGCGCCCTCGTCATAGCCGCCCATCATGTCGCCATCCATCATGCCGCTGCCCCAGCCCGGGGACACTGCCACCGTGGTGTCCGACCGGTGCGACTGGTACGCGAAGGCAGCGGCGGCGGATCCGAGCAGGGCGAGCACGGCGGCGACCAGGACGACCACGTAGGCGCGCCTGGAGGGGATCACGACGGCTTGCGCATCTGCATCAGCGCGCTGCGCCGGGCGCGATATGTCTGTTCGTCGATCTCGCCGGTGGCGAACATGCGGTCGAGGATCTGGTCCGGGGACTCCACTCCGGGGGCTGGCACCGCAGACCCCGCGGCGTCGGCGCGGCCGTTGCCGGGCAACAGGCGGATCACGGCGAACACGATCACGGCGAGGAGCACGACCCAGAACAGCATCATGAGCAGCCAGAAGCCGCTCCCGCCACCCATTCCGTTGCCGTACCAGTTCATCATCACTGCCTCCTCAGGCGCCAGCGGGTCATCCCGACGAGGTCCACGATGGCAAACCTTTGTGAAGGATCTGCGTTGGCAACTGTTGAGATTCCGAGTAGAACCGCGTGCGGACGTCGCACCCCGCCGGAGCACACACCGCTGGAATCCGGCGGAACGAGCGAGAATCGAACTGGTCGCCCGACAGGCCGCCAGCATGTTCGCCCGGACACCCCGCCCCGCGCCCCCAGAGTGGGGCACTGACTCGTTGTCGTGCCCCGGACTCTCTGCGGCGCCCACGTGGCGCCCGTTTGTCGGTGCCGGTCCGTGATCGTCGCAGTGCCCGGGTGGTCTCGTTGGGTCCCTGCGCCGTCAGCGGTCTCGGGACCGGCGTCACGGGAACCAGGTGAGGATTCGGGGATTCCGCGCAAGGTCGATGAAGGCGTCAGGCGAATGTCATCGTCGGCAGCGTTGCCGGATCGGTGATGCTGACCCAGGTGATGCCTGCATTGGAGGCAATCGCCGCGTGTCGGCCGTCGATGCCCGTGATCCCAACGGCGGTGACTTCGGGGGAGAGGGTGCCTACGTCGTGCCAGTGCTGGTGCTGGTCACGAGTCCAGACGGTGCCGCTAGTGTCGACGCCCCACACCGATTTGTCGGCGGCCAGCGATCCCAATCTCAGACGGGGTGCATCCTGCACGATCTCGGCACCGGTGCCGTCGACGTGCGCTCGCTCCAACCCGTCCGTGCCGGTGATCCACAGGTCGCGACTGTCCAGGGTGAGGGACCCCGCGGCGGAGCGGCCGGTCCGCTGCCACTTCTGACCACTGTCGATGGACACCCAGAGCTGGCCGGCGCTTTCCCCGATGATGGTGTTGCCGCGCGCGGTCAGCGCGTGGAAGTCGTCTGCGTCGGCACCCTTTACCGACTGCCAGGTCAGGCCCCCGTCGCGTGACTGGAGAAGCCCGACCGCCGGGCCTCGTCCCACCGATGTTGCGGCATGCCCGGAGCTGTAGAACACGCCTGTGCTGTCGACGGCGAGACTGGTCAGGTCCGAAACGTCAGTTCCGATCCGGCGCGCTGCTGTGGGCGAAACGGCGAATAGGCCGACATTTGTGGCCGCGAAGACCTGCCCGTCTCGTGTGACGGCCAGGGCGTGCACTTGGTCGACGCCGGCGGGCAGGACGCGGGTCTCGTCCGTGACTCCCGCGTTCGGCGTGTACACGGTCGCCGCTCTCCCCGTGCTCGCTGATGCCGCGCTGGGTGCCGATGTTGTCGAGCATCCGGCGAGCAGGAGTACGCCGGCGATCGCGCCGAGGGCGACCACGGCAGAATTGCGGTGGCCTGTCCTCAGGGTTGCGCCCCACGGGGTGTTCACTGGCCCGCCAGCATGGTTCGCGTGGCATCGGCCTCGCTGGGGTGCGTCAAGGCGCTTCCGTCGGCAAGCGCCTTGACGGCGGGGTTGATGCTGTCGTGGACTTGCTGGGCCATCGCGATCGCGCCCTCATGATGCGTGATCATCATGTGTAGCCACGTCTGATCGAACCGGGAGCCTGTGGCCGCCTTCAAGGCCATCCTGTCCTGGTCGCTCATCATCCCGCTCTGGGTGGCCGAGCATGTGTCCATGCCGCCCATGCTGCCGTCGCTGCTGGACGCCATCGTCGTGGGCTGGTCCCACCCCCTCAGCCAGGCGATCACGGTCGCGATCTCCGGTGCGTGCGCGGTCTTGATGCGAGTGGCGAGGTCCTTCATGTTGGGGCTGGATGCCTGCGCGAGCGCGACGTCGGCAGTCACCACGCACTGCTGCTGGTGAGCGATCATCGCTTGGGCGAAAGCGATATCGCTGGCGGCTCCGGGCATCATCGAGGTCGACGAGGTCGAGGGCGCTGCGCTGCCGCTGCTGGTACCGCAGGCGGAGAAGGCCATGACCGGCGCAACCGCGAAGCCGGTGACGACGAGGGGACGGGTTCGCATGAGGTGCTTCTCCTGTGGGTGAACGACGTCGGGTGCGCGGGTTGGGGTGATGCCGTGAACTCGGGTGGGATCAGGTGGTGTAGTCGAGGCGGGTCATCATCCCTGCCTCGGCGTGATAGGCGTTGTGGCAGTGGACCATCCACGAGCCGGGGTTGTCCCCCAGCAGATCGACCGACACCCCGCCCATCGCGGGAACGAGGATGGTGTCCTTGCGCGCGCCGGTCCCTCCCGCGGCGCCGACCTGGAACGTATGGCCGTGAACGTGGAGCGGGTGGGGCATCATCGACATGTTCCGGATCCGGAACCGTCCGGTCTGTCCGTGAGTGATGGTCAGAGGTTCGGTGTTGTCGTAGGTGTTCCCGTTGATGGTCCACACGTAGGGGCTCATCGACCCCGACAGGACGATGTCTTGCGTGGTGTCCGGATCGGCCTGGGGCAGTGCGTGGCCGGGGGCGACGGCGAGCACGTCGGCGGTCACCGGGAAGCTGTCGAGCTCTGCCGGCCGGTACCCGCTAGGGGGTGCGGCGCCCTTCCCCGTGCGAATCAGGGCGTGCGCGAGACCTATCTTGCCGACCGGCTCGGCGACCAGCGGGAATATCCCGTCGTGGAGGGTTGTGATGGCGTCGTACCGCTCGCCCATGCCGATGCGGATCGCTGCGGTGGTGACCGGCTGGACGGGGTAGCCGTCGGTGTGGGTGACCGACAGCCGGTGTCCGGCGAGCGCTACCGAGTAGATGGTGTCTGCGGAGGCATTGATGATGCGAATGCGGACCCGCTGGCCGGGCTTGGCGGTGAGCACGTCCGGGTCGCTCGCGGCCTTCCCGTTGACGAGGTAGAGGGGGTAGTTGACGTCGCCGCCGTCCATCCCCATCATCCCCGACCCCATCCCGGACCCGGAGCCCATCCCCATCATGCCGCCGCCGGACCCGTTGTCCTTGGTCAACGCGGCGTAGATGTCCTCGGGTGACGGGCCGACGCCGTCGGTCCAGTCATCGAGCACGATGATCCACTCGGCGTCGTAAGCGCCGTTCTCGTGCGGGTCGTCGACGATGAACGGCGCGTACAAGCCCCGGTCGAGCTGCAGCCCGGTGTGCGGGTGGAACCAGTGCGTGCCCGGGTCGGGGATGGTGAAGTCGTAGTCAAATGACCCGCCGGCCGCGATCTCCGGGGTGGTGACCCCGGGAACCCCGTCCATGTCGTTGCGGATCGCCAGCCCATGCCAGTGCACGCTCGTCGCCGATGGCAAATCATTGCGGAACGCGATCCGCACCCGGTCTCCCGCGGTGGCGTGCAGCCCGGCCCCCGGCACCGTGTCGCCGTAGGCCCACGTGGACACGACCCGCCCGCCCAGATCCCACTGCACCTGCCGGGCGGTCAACGACAGCGCTCGTGTCCGACCGTTCGCCGTGCGAGTGGCTTCCGCCGACGCCACGGCCGAAGGGTTTGTGGACGGGATGCCCCCCGTTGCGCGGCCGCAGGCAGCAAGGCCGGCGACAGCGCCGACGCCGAACGTCCCCACGAGGAACTGGCGGCGGGACAGCGACATGGCCTCAAGCGCCTTTCTCGTAACGGGGCCACCCGAGCGTTGGCCTCAGGACAAAGTCTCGATGGTCGATCTGGCGACCCTGCGGTCGTTCCATGAAGATTCTGTGAAGGTGCGGCCATCTCGCGCCGGCTGGAAACCAGCGACGTGTCGCACCTTCGTTGCCGAGGTACCGGATCGTCGGGGGGTCCCCTCACCCCGCGTCGCTGCCGGCAGGTCAACCGTCGTGGCGACGCGTCGTCGCGTCGTCTGCCTGGCTGGTCGTCCATGGGTGCTGGAGTGGGGCTTGGAGGCGTCCGTCCGAGTCGGCGCTACAGCGAGCCGATCCGCTGCAGCCAGTGCAGGGACCAGTAGCCGGGGAGGACCGGTAGCCAGAAGGTGAGGAGGCGGAACAGCAAGGTCGCTGAGACCGCGACACCGGGGGCAATCCCGGCGGCGGTCAGGCCGGCGACGTACGCCAGCTCGACGGCGCCAAGGCCCCCGGGAGTTGGCGCGGCCTGACCCAGGGTGGAGCCGGCGAGGTAGACCAGCGCGACCGCGGAGTAGTTGAGGTTGTCGGCGGAGAATGCCTTGACGCTGGCGATGAGACTCCCGGCGAAGGCAGCGTTGAGGAGAAGGATTCCGCTGACACCCTCGACGACCTTCCAGGGGCGTTGTCCGATGGAGACGAGTCGCGGACCAACCTCAGTCAGGATGGGCCGCACGCGCCTGACGACGGTGCCACGGAGCGGACCGATCATCACCAACAAGCCGATCGCCAGTACGACGAAGACGGTGACGGTCGCCGTTCGCGAGGGAGCAAGGCGGAGTTGCGCCGACTGCCCCGCGAGCACGGCTGTCGCTATCAGGAGCACGGTGTGGGTGAGGAGGGCAAAGACTTGCGAGACGCCCACACTGGCCGCCGCGAGCGCCGGGTGCAGTCCCGACCTGCGCAGGTAGCGCACGTTGACCGCGACCGTGCCGACCGCCGGAGGTGACACGAGTGTGGCAAACCCGGCGGCCCACTGAGCGGCGAAGGTTCGCCCGTAGGAGATCGTCTCCGGCACGAAGCCCGACAGGGAAAAGGAAGCCCCAACGAAGGTGAGCACCGAGAGGAAGGCAGCCAAGCCGCTCCAACGCCAGTCCCCGGAGCGAAGCAGTCCGACCAGGTCCACGCCGGCGAGCTGGGACACGAGCAGGTAGGCGGCCAACGCGCCCGCGACGATCGTGACCACGGAGCGAGGTTTGAACCGTCGCAGGTCCAACGGTTCCGCGTCGCTGGTTGATGGCTGCAGGGTGAGCAGCTGATCGCGTATCGCGACGAGTACGTCCTGGTGCGCCTGGACGCGCCGGCGTGTCTCGGTTGAGAACGCGAACGGCTGCAGCGCAGGCAGGGCGCGAGCCAGCTGGTCGGCGCCGAAGGTGCGAGCCCCTGCGGCGACGGCGCGTTCGGCGTTGGTGAGCAACGTGGTCGTGCACAGGAGCTCGGCGAGGTCGATCCGCTGCTGAACATCGCTCGCGGCGATCGCCCCGTCATGGATACCTGCGAGCCATACCCGCCCGTCGTCGGCGCTGATGAAGTTCTCCGCGCTCAACGACCGGTGCACGATGCCCCGGGTGTGCAGCGTCAGCACCATCTGATACATCGCGTCGAGGTCCGCGTCCGTGACCTTTTCCGCCACCAATGTGTCGAAGGTCGCGCCGCTGACCTGGTCATAGGCCAGCAGCGTCGAGTCCGGCCCGGCCTTGCCCACTGCCAGCAGGCGCGGCACGGGCACCCCTGCCGCCGTCGCGGCCAGCGACAGTAGTGCGGCGTGTTCGGTCTGCCCCCGCAGGGACGACACGCCGGTCCCGGAGGGTTCGGTGCGCAGCCGCAGCTGTCGCCAGGCTGCGCCAGCCAGCCCGGCTCCTTCGAGATCGCGGTCGAACACCTGCACTCGCAGCCGGTCGCGGCTGTGAGTCACGGCTTCGTAGCGTCGGCCTCGCCCGGTGACGCTGCTCGCGGACAATCGCGCGACAGGCAGGCCGACCCGCCCAAGGGCATCGACCACCTCGGCGCCTGTTGGCTGCGTCGAGGGAGTGCCCAGCGCGTAACGGGTCGCGAGGCCCACGACCCAACCAGTGAGCAGGGAGACGACGATCTCGCTCGTCGTTGTCGAGCCCACCGCGAGCGCCATGACCGCCACCGCCCCGATCATCACGGAGGCGAACCAGCCCCACCGGCCGCGACCCAGCAATCGTGCGACGGTGACGAATGCGACGAGTCCCGCGAGAACCGGGACGAACACCAGGTGCCGGGCAGCAGGGACAGGGATGAACGTGATGCTAGGTCGGCCAGAAGCCAACGCGGCGGGCAATTGGTTCGCAATGAGTGACACCGCGACGGCGACCAGCAATGCTCCGAGCGCGTCGACGAGTTGGCGGGTCCGGCGGCCTAGGAGCAGGTCGATGGCCGCTGCGAGAGGCAGCAGCACGATCCCGAACCCGCCCACGACGTTGATCGCAAGGCGCAGGACGATCGGCAGCTGATTGCTCGCGTTTACCAGATCTCGGTCGACACCGACGGACGTCGCGGCGAAGTACCGAGCTGCGACGATAGCTGCAACGAGGGCGAGCGACGTCACGGCGAACCGGACAAGATCCAGAGGTCGACGGACTCGCACCGGGCCGGTGTCAGCTTCCACGACGGCCCTAGATGAAGATGATCTGAGCACCCTCGGTCTTCTCGATGAAGTCACTGGCGCTGATGATGCCGTCGATCTCGTCGTACAGATCGGCCTCGGTGAGATGGTTCATGTCCGCTGACATGCGGCAGGCCCACAGTCGACCGCCCGAGGCGACAATCTGGTCCAGGAAGTCGGGGATCTCGGGCGCTCCGACTCCTGCGATCGACGCCCGAAGCCGGGTGGTGGCATCTGCAGCGGACAACTGCTCGTCGCCTTCAGTTGGGCTCTCGACGGTCGAGGAGCTCTCCCACGAGGTCAACGTCAGGTTGGCCATGGTCTTCTTGTTGATCATCTCGAAGCCCCAGAATGTGAAGAACAGGTGCGTCTCGATGCCCTCGCCCAGCGCGGCGTTGGCGAGCACCAGTCCGGGGTAGGCCATGTCAAGGCTCCCCTTGGAACAGATGATCGCCAACTTGCGACCCGCAGCGGTCTCGCTGTCGAAGTCCGGGATGATGGCCGCGGCTGAGTCGATGATTGTCATCTCGGTCGTTCCTTCCCAGCCCGGCCCATCCGGGCTATCACCACTCTGACTCGCGTGCATGACGGTCCTGACCACAACGGGTGAAGCATCGATGAAGGTGCACGGCCGCCGAGTGGGCATCCACATCTGGCGGGGACTCGCTTGGACCTGTGACCGTGTGCGCGAGGTGTTCGGGTCCGCATCGCCCGCGAACGCGAAGGTCCCGACACTCAAGGTTGACGTGCCCGAGACACCTACTGCGGGCACGTCACCGTCGACCTCGTTCAACGGCCGCATCGCACGGCGGTGGACCACATGGCACGTGCGAGCTGATCGGCTGGAAGCCCAGTGGAGCGGTTAGGTGTTGCGACCAGCTGCGTTGTTGACGCGGCCGATGGGCGGGAGGCCGCCGAGGGCGGTGTGGTTGCGCTGATGGTTGTAGGTGTGCAGGCAGATCGGCAAGGCGTCGCCGCGGCCCTGTGAGTCGGCGAAGGGCCGGACGTAGGCCCACTCGTCGGCCAGGCTCCGGTTGAACCGTTCTGCTTTCCCGTCGGCCTGGGGTCGGGATTTTCGGTTGAAGCGGGCCTGCGCGCCCAGGGCATCCAGCGCCTCGTGCCATGCCCGCCCGATCCGGTAGGCCTTCGCGTTGGCGGTCATCACCCACTCGATGCGTGGGATGCCGAGAGCGGCGAAGTGCTCAGCTGCGCGGGGCAGGAACCCGGCGCACGTGGTGACCTCTCGTCCGGGTGGATCTCGGCCTAGGCGATCCCGGTCTGGTCATCGACGGCGCAGTGCACGAAGTCGTAGCCCACCCGGTGTCCGGCGTTCCGCTCGCGGCGAGCGGCGCGCGCCTGCTCGCTGTCGCGCCGTGGACCCGCCAGCCACCGCCGGGGCGGAGCTGGCGGATCTTCTTGACGTCCACGTGGACCAGCTCGCCAGGTCGGTCGCGCTCGTAGCGGCGGACCAGGTGCCCGGTCGGGCGGTCCAGCCAGGCAAGCCGGTGCATGCCGAGACGGGTCAGTACTGCGTGGACAGTGCTCGGGGCGAGCCCGACCAGCGGTCTGATCCGGGCCGCGCCGAGTTTGCGCTTGGCCCGCAACGCCAGGATCCACGCCTCGACCTCGACCGAAGTCCGGTGCGGCTGGTGCAACGCCCGGCTTGACCGGTCGACCGGCCCGGCGGCCCCGTGCTCGCGGTAGCGGCGCAGCCATTTGTAGCCCGTGGCACGGGAGACACGAGCTCCTTCACCACCTGGGCGACCGGGCGATCGTCCTCGGTCACCCGCCGGATGAGCTCGAGGCGGCCATAGACGGTCAGACGAGCGTTAGCGTGAGACACGAGACCTCCGTGGGGTGGGTGTGGTTCCTCGACAGCTCCACACCTCGCACGGAGGTCTCTCGCGATGAACCAGACGCGCCGTCGACGACGCTCACGGTCACTGGCCGCTAGGACTGCTGCCGATCGGCGTAGCGGTCCGGATCCGACTCGAACGCCGTTCGACAGGTGTCGCTGCAGAACATGAACGTGGTGCCGTGGTGAACGATCTGAGCGGTGTCCTTCGAGGGCTGGATCTGCATGCCGCACACGGGATCGGTGGTGGTTGCCATGGTTGTCTCCTGATCGACGGTCGAGAGGTGGGTCGTGGGCTCAGCTGAGCGAGTCGTCACTGGGTCCTTGTTGATCCTTGCTTGGGCGGAAGGGTTGTCCCTGCCTCTTTGGCGTTAGCGGATGAGTGCTCGTGAGGTGTCGCGTGCCCTCCGCCGCATCCAGCCCCGTGCGAACCTCCGGCGTGCGCCCCGTGCCGCAGGTGCATGGTCACCATGCCCCCGATCAGGAGGATCCAGAGCCAGTTGGCCGACAGGAAACTGAGCATGTCGATTCCTTCCCCGGGATCGGCAGAACTCGCCGAACCCTTCCTCGACTCGTTTGGCAGTCGCCACTCGAGCATGTTCCGGCGTGAAGGGCCTCCCCCTAGATGGCTAGGTGAGCACTGAGCTCGGCCAAAGACCGACGAACTCGGTCCCCGCCCGTCAACACCGCATGACACTCACCGTATGCGTGGCCCACGTCGATCCTGTGGTCATGCGATCAAGGATCGATGAACAACCGCCAAGGCGCCGGGAGCTTCCCGCGAATGGATGCTCACAACAATCCCCACCGTCGCATCGAGACCGAGCGACCGCGAGAACCCAAGCGCCCTCACCGGCAAACGCCGTCAAAGACGACCGGACCGACGGCTCACATCCCCGGGGCGGGCACACCTGCAAGCACCGACCCGGCGATCCTTGTCGTGGCTGACCTCGACAATCGGTGCGCCCTCAGGCCATCTTCACCTACGAGAGGTGGAGCCCGAGCCGGCGCCAGCGCCACGCGCTGACAGGAACGCTACGTACTCGAGCCCGGCACATGCGTGTGCCGGGCTCCAGTACGTAGGAGGAGGAAGTGGTGGACGTCCCGTGGGTCACACCAGACGGCCGGCGCCACTGTAGCGCTTGCCGTACCAGCCAGAGAACACCGAGTCGATGCGCACTCCTTGGCGCGGGTTGGTCGCACCGATCATGCGACCACCGCCAATGTAGATGCCGACATGATGAGCGCCCAGGCCGAAGAAGAAGACCAAGTCGCCGGGGCGTAGGGCCGAGCGGGCGACGCGCTTGGTGACCGCGTACTGCGCCTTGGAGTAGTGCGGAAGGCTGCGCCCAGTCGCCTTCTTGACCACATACAGGGTTAGGCCTGAGCAGTCGAACCGACGCGGCCCGGCAGACCCGGCCGCGTAGCTGGAGCCGAGCCGTGATCGAGCCACCCGTACGGCCGAGCTTCGGACTTGCGCGACCCGGGCTTCTGCGGCTTGCTGCGCCGACGTGGACCTGGCGATCGTCCTCACGACGACCGCGCGGCGGCGCGCTGGGCTGACCGCAGGCGCGATCGAGGCGGTCACCCTGGTGGTGGCGGCCGCGGACGCCTGCGCCGGGACGAAGGCAGTAAGGACACCGATGCTCAGAGCACAGGTCACGAGCCACGAGGCCGGACGTAGCCGGCTGCGGGGTGCGGACAGCACGAAAGGAGCTCCTCTCCACGCCGACCGGGTTAGCTGACGGGCTCGGGCAAGAGAGGTGCCCTACCCCGCACGATGTCGTGCGGTGATTCGCCCCAGGTGACTGGGTCCCCGGCTCACCGGGCTTGAAGGCTCGGTGATTGAGCGCGTCGCCCGAGTGCAGGGATCCGCACAGGCAGCAGACGACACCGAACCCTAGCCATGCCGCCAGCGGAACCGGCACGCGGCCTTCCGAATACCGAACACTCGCTCTTGGTCGCCGTCTGTAGAGGAGGTCAGCTTCGCGCTGCGCCAGTGGTGGCGAGTCAACCGCCCACCGAGGTCTCAGGGCGCCGGCCGACCTGTGCCAAGCCCCTTCGCATCAGGTGCGTCGATCTTCTGGGGCGATGTGCGCCTCACCGGGCGTTGCTGAGCCATTGCTGGCGGGTCGCCGGCATGCCGCTTGATCCGGCGGCTGTCTGGCGTACGGCGAGGACCTGGTGCACGGTGATGTTGCCGTGTTCGAAGGCCAGCGCGCAGGCCGCCAGGTAGAGCAACCATGTTCGCGCCCGGGCCTGCCCGACCAGTGCGACGGCTGCTACCCAGTCCTGGCTGAGGTTGTCGACCCAGGCGCGCAGGGTTCGGCCGTAGTGCTCGCGCAGCGCCTCGACGTCGCGGACCTCGAACCCAACCTGCTCGAGGGCGTCGAGGGTGCTCGAGAGCGGAACGACCTCACCGTCGGGGAAGATGTAGCTGTCGATGAATCCTGGGGTGGATTTCGACGATGAGGGCAGGGACCGCACGGAGGCGATGGCGTGGTTGAGCAGCCTGCCTCCGGGGCGGAGCTGGTTCATCAGGGTCTGGGCGTAGGTGGTGAGGTGGGTGCGGCCGACGTGCTCGGACATACCGACGCTGGAGATTGCGTCGTAGGGTCCGTCGGTTACGTCGCGGTAGTCCTGCAGCCGGATCTCCACGTGGTCGTCGAGTCCGGCGTCGTGCACGCGCTGTCGGGCCAGAGTGGCCTGCTCCTGGCTGACTGTGACTCCGACGACGGTCGCGTCGTAGAGCGCTGCGGCGTGGATGGGGAGGGCGCCCCAGCCGCAGCCGACGTCGAGCAGGCGCACGCCCGGTCGCAGCCCGAGTTTCTCGCAGACGAGGTCGAGCTTGTCGCGCTGGGCGTCCCCGAGGCTGTAGTCCGCGCTGGTCTGCTGGGTCCAGTAGGCGCAGGAGTAGACCATGCTCGCGCCGAGCACGAGGTGGTAGAAGTCGTTGCCGACGTCGTAGTGGTGCGATACCGACGCGGCGTCGCGGGCCCGGCTGTGCACCGGCCCTCGCCGTCGCCGGATCTCCTCCGCTGGTGGCACCGGCGGGAGGCCGATCGCACCGAGCTTGCTCGCGGTGCGCACGGCCGAGAGCCTTTCGCGGAGGTTCAGTCCGATGCTCTCGTGGTGGGCGACGCGGTCGATGACCTCGGGCAGGTCGAGGGCGGCGAAGATGTCGCCCTCGAAGGCGAGGTCGCCTGAAACGTAGGCACGGACCAGCCCGAGCTCGTTGGGCGCCCAGAGCAGGCGGCGCAACGCACGCGGGTCTGCGAATGCGATCGTGGCTGGGGCATCCGGGTCACCGGCCTGGGACCCGTCCCAGCACCGGATCCGCAGTGGCACTGGCCCGCCGAGTGCCGCTGCGAGAACCTTGGAGATGTCCACGGCGGCGCCCCCGATCGCAGAACCGCCTGACTGGTCGTGGTCCGTCCCCGGTAGGGCTCGGGTCATGGTGGGCGCTCCGTGGGTGTTCGTTGGGTGGTCAGCGACTCACGAGTCTTGGATTGGTACTGGAGCCAGAGGTGGAGGGTCACCGGCCCGCGAGGGGATGCAGTCGGGTGCCCTCCACCGCTCCCAGTCCTCGTGTTCGCGTTGCTCGGGGCCAGGGGGTGGTCCCCGGCGTGGGCGAACGTGGCCGGGCTGTGCGCGTCGCCCACCACGGCGACGTCGAATCTGTCGGGTCAGACCCTGGCGTGCTCCCCGATCGCGGGTGCGTCGGCGAGGTGCTCCGGGGTGGCGGCCTGTGGGTGGTGGTTGCGGTGGCCGATTTCGGCGATCCAGTGCCACCAGGAGATCCGCTGCTCGAGGTAGTAGTCGACGCTGAACCGAGACGGTCCCTGGTAGTAGGCCAGGCAGAGCAGCAGGGCGAAGACCAGCGAGTAGATGATCGCGGTGCCGATGTCGGCTGAGCCCGAGGTGTACGGTCCGCCGAAGCCTTCTGCGGTCCCCCAGATCAGCAGGCTCAGCACGATGGCGCTGAGGTAGGTGAGCTTGCGCGCGAATCCGAAGATCACCGCGAGGGCGATGCCGGTCTCGAGCACGGCGACGAGATAGGCGAAGAACGCGGGGTTGGGGTGCTGCAGGTTGATCCAGAAGTTGAACCAGGGGTCCAGCCAGGTCGGCTGTCCTTCGGACTGTCCCATGATGGTGTCCATGTAGCCGTCGCGGAAGCCGGGCAACCACTTCAGCACCGCGTCGATCAGCCAGATGAGCCCGAAGATCACGCGGAACGCGGTCTTCGGCCACTGCACATCCAGGCCAGTCGCCTCGGGCGCGACGGTCGAGGTCCTTGCTGCTCCGGTGGTTCGTTGGTCGTGCATGGTGCCCTCCCTGATGCGGCACCAGCCTGGGATGCCGATGACCGGATCGTCTCAGGACCACCAGGATGAATCGATGTTCGACCGGTGAAGTTCCCATGTAGGTCACCGACTTCGGGGGCTCTACCGAGCGTCAAGCGCGGGCTTCGTCACGTCACATCGGTGCCAGGCCGGCCAGCTGGACCAGCGCTGCGGACAGCCGGGCTGCGGCCTCCGCAGCGATCGGGGTCAGCGCCTCGTTCCCTGTCACCGTCACCATGGCCTGCGGATCGAGCACGTCGACGGTGGTGGACGCGTTGTCGCGGTAGCGCACGACGACCGTGCACGGCAGCAGCACCCCGGCAGCCGGTTCGACCGTGAGAGCCGCGTGGGCGAGTGTGGGCCGGCACACCCCGAGGATGTTCTGTGGGTCGAGGTCGACGTCGAGCTTGGCCTTCAAGGTGGCCTGCAGGTCAATCTCGGTGAGGATCCCGAAGCCGTTCTCGGCCAGCGCTTCACGCGTTGCGCGCAGCGCCGGGTCGAACGCTCGGGCCACGGTGATGCTCAGCAGGTGGGACATGGACGGTCATCCTTTCGAGCTCCGCCGTCGTGCACGCCCGAGATGCCCGTGACGCGGCAGGTCCGCCCCGGACCCGCCTTGGCTGGCTCTGCGCTGACGGCGCCGCGGTTCGCGTGCCGTCCTCGGGGGACGTCACCGGACCAGTCCGGCCAGCGTCACTTCGGCGAGCACCACGGCGCCAGTGAGGGCCAGCATGACGACCCGCCCGTGGGCGGTCCGACGCGGCAGGTCCCGCAGCGGGAAGAGCAGCTGACGCCCGAACATGTATGCGGCGATCATCGTGAGGAAGACCCCGGCGGAGGTGGACGGGCCGGCGATGACGATGAGGACCAGCGCGGCCATCCCCAGGGTGCCGGCCACGGCTGAGTCCATGAGCTGCACCGGGATCCGGCGGATCCCCACGCTCCGGTTCGAGCTCCACAGTCCCCAGCGCGACGCGGTGGGGCGACCGGCGCAGCAACCACCGAAGAAGCAGCCGAGCCGACCGATCGCGGCGCCGAAGAGCAACCCGGGGGCGGTGACGTCGAGTACCTCACCCAGCGGCAGCCCCCCGATGATGGAACCGACGACGACCGTGGTGATCGCCGCCAGGACGAACCCCTGCAGCGACATGCCCACCGTGAGCAGGCTGCGCTTCTCCTCACGGTGGGTCAGCAGGTAGTAGACCTTGGCGCCGATGACACCGAGCAGGCAGGCTGCCACACTGATCGCCAGCAGCCTCGCCGCGGGCAACCCGTTGTGCGACGCGAGGAATGCTTGGGTGCTCACGCCGACCAGTGCGCCGAGCGCCACCATCGCCGGCCAGGCCCCGAGCCGCACCCCGGGGGCCCGGACCCGCACGACGGGCGCGAAGACCGTCGTGCCGACGGCGCTGCCCCGAGGGAGGCGTCGGACAGGTCCGGGAGCGACACCGAAGCTGGCAGTGGCGGTCACCTGCCATTCGCCAGGCACGAGGTCCAGGGCGTGCGCGGTGACCGCGATGCGACCCACGCCCGGCAGGACGGGATCCACGCTTGCGTCGACGACGAATGTGTCGTCTGCCCCGGGGGTGCCGGCCGGATGGACCCGTCGTCCGATGAAGCGGACGTTCAGCTGCGTGCTCGGCCCATCCTCGGGTGCATCGACCCAGTAGGTCAGCCCGAGCCCGTGAGGTTCGGCCTCGGCGAGGGCGCCGCACCCAAACGTCGTGATCTGCAACACTTCCGCTGCCACGGCGGCCGCGGGTCGCGGATCGCGGACCGCGGGCTCCACCCGCGACGCAGACTCCTGCAGCCCAGTTCGGGGTGGCGATGTTGTGGTGGCTTGGGCGGCCAGGGTTGCAGCGAACGGCGCCAAGGCCCGCTGCGACACCGTCTCCGGTTGGGGTCGAACCCGAGACTGTGAGGCGTGGCCTTGTCGCTTGGTGCTCATCGGTCTGGGCTCCCGGGTGGATTGCGTGTCGTACCGGAGCCGGCGGGGTGCGCCAGCTGCTCGGCCCTGAGCTGACAGTGGACATCACCAGACGACGCGGCCGCGAGGCTGCGCGCGCAACAACATCGAACCTTCATCGATCCCTCGTCAGATGACTGGGAATCGGGGCGCAGAGTGAACGTCGCGGCCGCCCCGAAAGGGGCGGTCGTCAACTTGCGGATCCCACCCCGGCCCGGTACCGACCAGTGCCTCCGACGTCGAACCCACCCGACCGCCTGAACACGCCCTCGCGACGTCACCCCGCGCCGTCAGCCTCGATCACGGCACGTCTGGCCCATCACCCGGCATCGCGGCGGAGTCCCCGAGGCACGAGTCCACCTCCGAGCTCTTCGCGTCCGGGGACGACGCAGGCCGGGTTGGGCGGATGAACACGACGGCCGCCACACCGCCGAGCAACGCGAGTGCGGCGTTGACGGCAAATCCGACGCCCAGGGCGCCAGCGAACACGGCGCGCTGGCCGCCCGTGATCACCGTGCCGCCGGGCCACCCGACAGACACGATCGTCCCCATCACCGCAACGCCCAGGGCGAGACCGAGCAGTCGCGAGACTGTGACGGTGGCGCCACCGATCCCGGTTGACCGGGTGGGGACGGAGGACATCGCGGCGGTGGTCGTCGGGCTCGAGGCCAGGCCGAGACCCAGGCCGGCGATCAGCAGGGCTGGGAGAACGTCGCGAACTGTGGATTCCGGGCCGATGCGTGACAGCAGCAGCAGCCCTACCGAGACGAGCCACAGTCCGGTAACGATGGGTGTCCGGGGCCCGGTGCGGTCGGCGAGGCGTCCGGCAAGGGGTGCCACGATGGCGATGAGCGCGGTGAAGGGGAGCAGCGCCAGACCTGCCGACAACGGTCTGAGCAGCATGCCGCGTTGCAAGTAGAGGGCGAGGAAGAAGAACAGGCTGCACATGATCGCCAGGTTCAAGAGCCCCAGCAGATTGCCGGCCGCGAAGTTGGGCAGGCGAAACAGCGCGAGGTCGAGCAGCGGGTTCTCCGCGTGGCGTTCCACCGCGATGAACGCCACGCTCGCGACTGCAGCCGTGCCGAAGACTGCCCAAACCACGAGCGAGGCCCAGCCGAGGCTGGTGGCCTGAGTAAGTCCGAGAACTAGGAAGGACAACGCGGTGGCTGAGCTCAGCAGCCCAGCGATGTCCAGGCGGCCACGGGGCACAGTCATCGCGTCGACGGGGAGCACCAGCACCGCGACGAGCAGCAGCAGGACTGCGAGCGGGACGTTGACCAGGAAGATGGATCTCCATCCGAAGACCTGCGTGAGCACGGCACCGATAAGGGGGCCGGCCGCCACGGCACTGGCTGAGACCCCCGCCCACACGCCCAGAGCCGCACCGCGACGTCCCGGCGGGAACGACGTCGTCACCACGGCGAGGGCCGCAGGCGCGATGAACGCGGCACTCATCCCCTGCGCTGCCCGCAGGGCGATGAGCAGGTCACCGCTGGATGCCAGACCGGCTGCCAGTGACACGCCCGCGAACGCGGCGAGACCCGCACAGAGGACTCGACGGGCCCCCAGCCGGTCGGCGAGCATCCCGCCCCACAGCACCAACACGGCGAACGCCAAGGAGTAGATGTTCACGACCCACTCGATCCCGACCAGTGCCAGCCCGAGCTCCTGACCCATCCGCGAGAGGGACAGGGCCACGGCCGAGTCGTCCAGCAGCACCAGGAACGAGGCCGCGGACGCAAGACCGACCGCAAGCCACGCCCGGCGCCCCGCTCCCCTAGTCATCGTTGGCGACCATGTGACGCATCGGGCACCGGGTCATGCGCCGAGCAGGCTGCTGGGTCGACTGCCCCCGGGCCGCGGAGGGATAGCGGGGAGCCGGCGTCAATGACGCGTTCGGCGCCGTCCCGCCATACGCGCTGGTCGCCAACGCCGAACGCTACGACTGTGGGCGCTGGCCGGAACCGACCAGCACGCCACTCGTCGTCACCTCCACATCGCGGTGATCGTCGGCCCCTCACGCCGCCTCAGCAACTGACGAAGAGGGAGCGGGGGCAAGCCCGCAGGCGCACGCCACCCGCCACGCGGCCTCCTTCGCCCGCGCGAGCTGTTCGGCCAGCGCTCGGCGCGCCGCCCAGCCCGCTTCCCTGCGACGCAGCAGGCGCTCGAGCCGGGCCAGGTCCTCCTCCCCGACCGGGAGCCCGAACGCTGCGCAGACCATCCGGGCCAGGTCCGCCCGGTAGTCGTGCCCACGAGCCACGAATGTGCCGGGGACGACATTCACGGCGTTGAGCAGGTCGACCCCGGTCGCGAGGAATGTCGTCAACGGGTACCACCGGGTGAGCTGCGGCACGCCGGGTGGCCGCTGCGCCGCGGGCCCCAGCCAGTCCGGTTGCTGCACCAGGAGGGCCGGCGCGAACCGGGTGACCGGGTCCTCGGGGTGCGAGAGCAGGAAATAGCGGTGACGGTCTCGGTCGTGCGGTCCTGCGGTCATCCAGTCGTCGTGTGAGGCCACCTCGACGATCTCACCGGCGGGGTCCGCGCGGACCGGGGCGGCCCGCCACTGATGGGCCCATTTGCTGGTGGCAGGTGTGCCGAGGAACAGCGCCCTGTCGACGCCGGCTCGGTGCAGTCCACCTGTTCCCTCGTTGAGGAATGCGTCCTGAAGTGTCTGCGCACCGAGGGACTCCCCCAGGGCGACCAGCCGGGGACGTTGACCGCGCGGTATCGCGGCCAGGCGCCATTTCAGGGCGTGGAGCAGCGCCCGATTCTGCTCGCGTCCGATCGAGACTCGATCCATCGAGAGGAAGGAGGGGCGTAACGAGTACTGCAGGGCGACGGTGGCGCAGTCGCCTCGGGTGAGGTACTCGAGTGTCTCGACCGCCACGTAGTTGACGTACCCGCTCCCAGTCGGGGAGACCAGGCAGATCACCGAACGCTGGAATGCTCCGAGCCGCTCGAGGTCTGCCATGACCAGGTCGACGCGCGCGTCGACGGTGGGCGCGGAGGCAAGTCCTGCGTAGGCGCGGATCGGCAGGGAGATCTCATCGAGTGGGACTGCGGTGGCCTCGGCGATCTCCTGCCGGGTCATCGCCATGTTCACGAAACGGACGCCTTCACGCGACAGGGTGCTCCACTCGATCGACGAGGACGGCCCGCCGCTGACGGTCTCACTGGCAGGCCGGGCGGCGTAGGCCGCCTCGACACCGGCGCCGAAGAACTCGGCGCGGCGGATCGCGAATCTGAGCCCCGCGACAAGGAGACCCCCGACCGCGGCTAACGACACCGCCCGTCCCAGCAGCGTCGCTTCGGTGCCGCTGGCCGGGAGGGCCCGACGGGCAGCTGCCGTCACGCCGCGCGCGAGCCCGGTGTCGGCGAGGGCGATCGCGTCCAGGGTGACCGCGACGGCAGTGCCTAGCGCCAGGATGCCGCCACGGGTGGGCGCGGGTCGACCTCGATCCCGCCGGTGCGGGTCTGACCTGCCGAGTTGCTCGCCAGCGGGTCGATCGCGGGCGGCAGCGACCCGGGGTCCTGGGTGCGGTAGGCGCTTCTGATCCGCCAGGTCGCGATGCCCACTCCGACGAGCCGTGCCCCGCCCGCTGCCGCCACGCGCAGCATCGGGCCGTTGTGACCCCGTCTGATCGCGACCTCCGCTGCCGCGTCAGCGGCGTCGACGAGCAGTCTGGCTGCGCCCACCGCCACCATGCGGTGCACTGCCGTGCGGGCTACTGCGCGTCGTAGCGGTTCCCCAGCCCGGGGACTCAGCAGCCGACTCGCGGCCGCGCCGGTTCCGACGAGTGCCACCGTGGAAGCGATCCGGGGGCCCGGTCGGGGCCGTGCCGCAACTCGACCGCCTGTCACGATTCGCGTGACCGCGGCCGCGAATGCCTGCGACACGAGGACCAACCCGTACTCGGCGGCGCCGACCACCCCGGTCAGGATCGCCTGGTCGGTGACTCCTCGCGGCATCAGACCCGGGGCGAAGCTCGATCCGAGGGCGGCGGTGGCCACGAGCACGGCGGTGCGCCCGGCGGCGTCCCCGCCGGTCAGGTGCTTGACGGTGACCTGACGGAGTCGTCGTTTGTCCATCGCGGTGCCGCCCTTGACCGGGATCAGGGGAGCTTCCAGGTGAAGACCGTGGGACTGCCGCCCGCGATCACGGTGAGGACGACAGGCCCGGTTGCCTGGCCCGACCCGGCGAAGGTGAGGGTGCCGGTGCGGTGGTGACCGCCCGGTGGATCCCCGGCCCAGGTGGCGCCACCCCAGGCGCGGCCGTCGACGGACAGCGTGGCTTTCCCGGCCATGTCGTCGCTGAGGTCGATCGCGTGGTTGCTGAGCTCCACGGTGAAGGACGCTGCGGTCGAGGTGACCTTCGGGTTGCTCACCGTGACCTCGACTGGTCCGGCAGTCGCGGTCGCGTCAGGCAACACGGACCCAGTCGGGATGGACCCCACGGGGGGCTGATTCGTGCCCGCGTGAGCGCAGCCGGACAGCGCGAGCGCGACGCCGGCAGCCACCATGGCGGTACGGGCGACGGCCCGGGTCAGGGCACCCATTGAGGGCTCCGCTCGTGGTCGAGGGCCGGGACGTCCGCGGCCACCGGAGCGACGGTGCGCAAGGAACGGGCGAGGATCGCGATCGCCGCGATCGTGATCGCGAGTCCCCCGAGCATGAGCGGCCGCTGGGCCGTCGTGACGATGGTGGCCACACCGGCTGCACCGACCAGGGGGAGCAGATCGGTGACGTGATGTGCGCAACACGCGACCATGCCGAGGGTGGACACACCTGTTGCGACGAGCGCCGGCCCCGTCGTCCCGGCGGCGCCGCGCCGTCTGCGGCGCAGCTCGATCAGGAGTGCGACTTGGACGGCGAACCCGGCGGCAAGCAACCCGAGCAGCCACCCGTCGCGGCGCACCTGGTCGAGTAGGTGCGAGGGCCCGGCGAGCAGGCCCACGGTCACGGCGTACACGGCGATCCAACAGGTCGCCGCGAGAACACCGATGCGCATGCTGCGGAATGTCGGCATCACTGCTCCTCACGGCTTCGTCGCGTATGGGTCAGGGTCTGCGGTCGGAGAAACGGTATTCGGGTCTGGTGCGGGCGCTCAGGACGCCAGGACGGATTCGACCTGCGTGAGAAGGGCGGTCGGGTCCAGCCACATGGACGGGTACTCGCCGTACCACCGCTGCATGCCGTTGCTGTCGATCAACACGAAACTGTGCCCGGGGAGCCCGGCGTGCATGCCCTTCCCGAGCGTGCCGTACTCCTGGGACACGGTGCCGTCGTCGAGCAGGAACGGCGTCGTGACCTTGTTCGCGGCCATGTCAGCGAGGATCTGGTCGCGGCTGTTCATCACCACCGGCAGCACGGTCACGTTCGCCTTGTCGAACGCAGCCTTGTCGGCCTCGATCTTGCTCATCTGTAGCAGGCACGCCTGACAACCGGCGCCCTCGCTGAAGTACAGGACCACGTTGCGGCCCTTGTATTCGGCGAGGGTGACCGTCTTGCCGGCGGTGTCGGTCAGGGTGAACGGGACAGCGACCTTGGAGTTGGCACCGACGCTCGGGCGGCTGTTCAGCATCGCGTACCCCAGCAGCCCGGCCACTACGAGCAAGCCGACGCCCCAGAAGGCGAGGTTGCGAAACCGGCGCCTGCGGGCGTCCCTGGTCTGCTGCTCCTGCAGCGCCTGCAGCTTGGCGTTGCGTGCCTTGGCCGCGGTTGCGTTCGTCATGATGCCGACTCCTTGTCGAGCGTTGCACTGGTCGGGGTGTCATCGCCGTGGCAGCCCACGTGCGGGTCGCTCGCCTCGCCGCCGGGCGGGGTCTCGGTGCGACGTCGCAGGGTGGCGACGACGAAGACAGCCGCGAGACCGAGCAGGGCCGCACCCAGGATCGGTTCCGGGATCGGGGCGGTGAAGTTCTCAATGCGGCGGAAGACCCTGGCCAACCAGTCCCCGACCGCGACCTGCATGCCCGGGCCGCTCGTCATGGTCCCCGACGACGCGAGGCGCAGCACGAACCCGCCCATCACGGTGAAGGCGATCGCGACGATCACGTTGATGGTGTTGGTGTTCAGCGCATGCCCCTTCGGCAGGCGGATGGTGACCGGTCGGGCCTGCAGGAAACGCTTGCTCCCCAGGTCGAAGCGGTCCCACGCGAGCGCCATCACGAACAGGGGGAACGTCATGCCGAAGACGTAGGCGAGGCCGAGGACAGCGCCTCCGGCCGCGGACCCGGACAGGGCGGACAAGGTCATCACGCCGGCGAGGACGGGTGCGCAGCACGCGGACGCGACTCCGGAGAAGACGCCGAGGGCGAAGAAGCTCGCCGAGTCACCGCGACGGGTGTCCGGGGCGGCGATGAACGACGGCAGCGCCCACATCTTCCCGGTCAACGCCCACACCGCGAGCAGCAGCATCAACAGCCCGCCGATCACGTAGAACACTGCGTGATACTGCGCGATGGCGCCCGAGAGCAGGCTCATTCCGAGCGTGATCGGGACCATCACCGCCGCCAAGCCGGCGGCGAAGACGAAGGTGAGCGGCAGCAGCCGCCAGCGGCGGTTCTTCACCGCAATTGCCAGGTAGCTCGGCGCCAGGAACACGATGCAGCAGGGCGCGAACAGGGCGACACCACCGGCGAAGAAGGCTGCCAGCACCGATCCGGTGGTCAGCAGGTCGTTCATGACGCGGTTCGCGCCTGGGCTGCACGGGCGGACAGCACCGCGCGGAGCTTTCCTCGCGGCAACCGACCCGCACTGAGGAACTGCCCGTCGACGAGCACGAGGGGACTCATGCTGGCGCGGAACTGCTGAGCAAGACGCAGACCCTCCCGACTCCGCAGGTCGATGCTCCTCACCTGGATCGGGAAGTCGTGACCGATCTCCTCGAGCGCGTCCTGCGCATCGCGGCAGAAGTGGCACCCGGAGGACACCACCAGGGTAATGGTCGCGGTCGTTGTCCCGGTGATGGGTGAGGATGTCATGATCACAGCGTCGACCGGCTGCGTCGAGGACTGCCGGAGATCCCATGAACGTTCGGTGAAGACCTTCCGGTCCGACCCGGTGCCGTCCGCCGGCCGCCTGCGCCTGAGGCGGCAGCCGGCGCGCTCCACAGGGCGGCGCGGCTGGTGAGGGCCGTGTCACGCCCGAGTCATGGCGGGTCACCGCCGCCTCTGGCGCGGTGCGCTGAACGGCCACGGGCCGTGGCTGGAATACTTCCTACTAGCTGAGGACATCGGCGCGTTGGTCGGGGGTGCCCGCCAAGCGCGGTGGAGCGCGATGTGACCCGTCTTGGTGTCAGATCGGCCTTGGGGCCGGCAGTGCGGGAAGTGCCACGGTGAAGGTTGACCCGCGGTTGAGCCCCGAGCTGGTGACAGTGAGCGAACCTCCGTGATCGGTGATGATGGCGCGGGCGATTGTCAGTCCCAGTCCGCTTCCCGACCCGTCGTGCGTCGCCCGGGACGGGTCGACGCGGTGGAATCGCTCGAAGATTTGGGCGAGATGGTCGTCGGGGATTCCTTCGCCGTCGTCGGTGACGGTGATGTCGGTGGTTCTGCCGGTCGTCTGACGGACCGCGACGGTGACGTGTCCGCCCACGGGGGTGTGCCGCAGGGCGTTGTCCAGCAGATTCGCCAGGACCTGTTGGAGCCGCTCGGCATCCGCCGTGACGACCAGCCCCGTTGGTGAGTCCTGCATGTCAAGGCTGACCCCCTTGGCTAGGTAGCGTGGCAGTGCGGCGGCTACCGCGCTGGTTGCTGCCTCAGCGGGGTCGAGGTCGGCGAAGGAGAGGTTCAGAGCGTGCTCGTTGGCTGCTGCCGCCTCCCGCAGGTCCGTGGCCAGGCGGCGCAGACGGGACACCTGGGCGCGCATCGTGGTGTACGCAACTGGCTCGGCTTGCACGACCCCGTCCTCCAGCCCGTCGATATAGGCCTCGAGGGTGGCCAGCGGTGTGCGCACTTCGTGGGCGAGGTCGGCCAACAGGCGTGTGCGCGAGCTCTCGGTCTCGGCCAGCCGCGTCGCCATGTGCGCGAACGAGCTGGACAGTTGCTGCAGCTCGCTGCTGAAGACAGCATCGGGCACGGTCACGTCGTAGTTCCCCGTCGCCACGGACTCCGCCGCGGCGGCAAGTTCCTCCACCGGGCGGGCAAGTCGGCGCACCAGGAACCAGGACACCAGCCCTGCTGCGATCAACGACACCGCCGTGGCCACGCTGATGGCCACCGCGAAGGACGAGGCGAAGGCCTCCTCGGCGTGGTGGGCCACGTTCGGTGAGTCCCCGCCGATCTCACCCAGGTGGGCGTGGAACAGGCCTGGCGCGACCAGTGCAGCGGTGACCAGCAAGGTGATCGCACCGACGGCAATGACCAACGCCTGGGCCGTCATGAGCCGGGTGGCCAGGTGGGTCCGCCGGGTGCTCATCCCGTTCCCATGCCATACCCGACACCGCGGACGGTGCGGACGTAGCGCGGTTCAGTGGCGTTGTCGCCGAGCTTGTGGCGCAGGTGCCCGATGTGGACATCGACGAGGTGCTCGTCGCCGTACCAGTCACTGCCCCAGACCTCGTCGATGAGCTGGCGTCGGGTGAAAGCGGCGCGTGGGCGCGCGGCAAGGGCTGCGAGCAGGTCGAACTCGGTGCGGGTCAGGTCGACGGGTTCACCGGACGCCGTGACGGTCCGTGCCTCCTCGTCGATGACCAGGTCACCGATCACCAGCTGAACGTCGGGCGTGGTCGAGGCGGCTCGGGGGCGACGCAGCATCGCGCGCACACGCGCGATGAGCTCGCGCGGTGAGAAGGGCTTGACGAGGTAGTCGTCAGCGCCCACGGACAGACCGACGATCTTGTCGAGCTCCTCGTCGCGCGCGGTCAGCATGATGATGTAGGCGTCGGTGAACGCGCGCACGCGACGGCAGACCTCGACCCCGTCGAAGCCCGGGAGCATCACGTCCAGCACGATCAGATCCGGTCTGTGCAGCTGGGCCATGTCCACGGCCGTCGGGCCGTCGTGGGCTTGGACGACGGTGAACCCTTCGCGGACCAGATAGCTCGCGACGATCGCAGCGAGGGGTACCTCGTCGTCGACGACTAGTACAAGCAGGGGGTCAGCCATTCGTCGGGTCCCGTCGTCGCTGGTCAGTCCGTGAACGGCAGGTTACCGGTGGTCAGCCTCGTGTCCCCGGAACGGGAGGCGCCTGGTCCACCGAACGCCCGTCCATGACGCGCCTGAGGTGCGCGTACTCCTCGGTGTCGATCTCCCCAGACGCCAGCCGCTGGTCCAGGGTGGCACGCGGACTGGTCATCGTGGCTGTTGCCGTGTGGTCCTTCACGGTGAGCCGGACCACCGCCCAGACAGCGAGTCCTGCCACCGCGACCCAGAACACCATCATCACCGACATCGCCAGCCAGCCGTCCCATCCCCACGCGTTGTCATCCCAGAACATCACGGTCAGCTCCTCTCATCGGCCGTGCTCCTGATCGCAGTGTTGCTGGCCGTTGTGGAGATCGTGCCGGGGATCTGATGAAGAGGGGGTCAAGGCCGGGGGTCTTTGAACCGCCCCGGGATTGATGGAGGCTCTCAAGCCACGGGAGGCTGGGAGTCATGGCAGCACCGAGGAAGTACCCCGACGAGCTCCGCGAGCGTGCGGTCCGGCTCGTCCTGGACGTGAAGGACGACGCCGGCTCGGTCT
>WGLY01000037.1 GCA_016125335.1 Frankiales bacterium | reverse complement strand
TGCTCGAGCAGGTCGACGTCGAGGCGATCACCGAGCCGGCCGAGCTGATCGACTACCTGTCGGTGGTGGGGCGGCTCGAAGCCCGGCTGGCGTCCCTGCGCCTGGCCGCGGAGGCGGCGTTCGCGGCGAAAGCGTGCCCGGACCCGACGGTGCGCAGCTCGTACGCGGAGGCAGCGGCCGAGCAGGAGGTCGCCTACGCCACCCGCACCAGCGCGTACGGGGCGTCGAAGGAGATCGAACGCGCCCTCGCGCTGAAGGAGACCTTCGCGGGGTTCCGTGCCGCGCTGGCCGCCGGGGAGATCACCGAGCGCCACTGCGCCGCCCTCGTCGACGCCACCCGGTACCTCACCGACACCGAGGTACTCGCGACGATCGAGACCCAGGCGCTGGACAAGGCCCGCACACTGACCGCCTCAGAGCTGCGCAAGCACCTCGACAAGCTCATCGCCCGCCACGACCCCGACTCGACCGTCCGCGCGCACAAGGCCGCGGCCACCCGGGACGTGTACCGCCAGCCGATCGGCGACGGCATGGCCTTCCTCGGCGTCACCCACCAGGCTCCCGTGATCGACGCCGTGTTCGACGCGATCGAAGCGGCCGGCAAGGCACTGCGCGCCCAGCGCGGTGGGGCCGAGGCGTTGCGGGCCGGGAACGAGGACGCCGCCTCTGGTGCGTGCCGCGCCGATGCGCTGGCCGCCCTCGTCCTCGGGACCCGCGACGAGGAGGGCGCCCTCGTCTATGACGCCTCCCGCACCCAGACCGAGCTGCACGTCGTGATGGACCTCGACACCCTGCGCGGCGAGCGCGACGGCCTGGCACTGCTGAACGGCACGCCGATCCCCGCGCCGATCGCGCGCGAGGTCGCCGGGGTCGCGGAGTCCTGGCGGCGACTGGTCGTCGACCCGGTCGACGGGCACCTGCTCGACTACGGCACCCGCCAGTACCTGCCCGCAGCCCTGCGCGAGCACGTCCTGCACCGCGACCCCATGTGCCGGCGACCCGGGTGCACGCGGCGGGCGCAGGAGATGGACCACGCGCTCCCGTTCCCCGAAGGCGCGAGCGACACCACGAACTGCGGCGGGCTGTGCTCGCGCTGCCACCAGGTGAAGACCGCGGGGCACGCCACCATCGAGGACTCCGCCGCCGACGGATCGGGCACCTGGGTCACCCGATGGCGGCAACGCATCCGGATCCCGGCCCAACCGGTCCTCGAACCACCGCCACGACCGGAACCACCGCGACCCGCAGCCCCCACCGCACCGCCCGCGCCGCCCGGTGCCGTGCAGGCACGCCCCGACACCGACGACCCGGAGCGACCGCCCTACTGACCGCGGGCTGCCCGTCGGCCAGGCGAGCTCCTATGCCGGTGCCCGCGCGGCGTGGGTCCGGCACTGCGAGGTGGGTGCACCTCCATGGCGGAGATGGCGGGACCCGGTGTCACGGATGCCTAGGCACCTCGGGAGAGGTCCAGCTCATACCTGAGCAGCGTCGGGAACGGCGCGAAGGTCGACGCGCTGCGCTCCCCGGTCGGACGCCATCCGTGTCGCTGGTAGAACGAGCGCGCCCTGGCGTTGCCCTCGAAGACTCGCAGCCAGCCGCTGCTCAGGCCGGCAGCGCGCCAGAGGGCGACGACGTCGTCATGCGCGCGATCCGCCAAGCCGGTGCCCCATGTGTGGACCGCGGTCCCGAAGTGCAGGAGCTGGTCGCCCTGGAGGGCGACGAATCCCTCGACGAGCCGGGCCGCCTCGACGATCACGAAGCAGTCGATCGTCGGATCCGTGAGCTCCTGCTCCCACCTCGCGCGCACCGCGCCGACCGGGAAGGGATAGAGGTCCTGCGGGAACACCTCGGCGAGGCCGCGCCGCGCTCCGTCGGCCTGGACGTCCATCAGCACGTCCAGGCACCCGTGCGTCATCGGCCGGAGCAGTGTCACCGCGCCGGCCCGGGCCCTCGGTTCACGCCCCCAGACTGTCGCACCGCGTCGACGTTCGGGGCGGACCACCGCCCGGACAGCCTCGGGTCAGAGGGTGAGGCCGGTGAGGACGAGCACCTTCTCGTGGGTGAGGTCCTCCATCGCGGCCCGCACACCCTCGCGGCCGACGCCGGAGGCCTTGACCCCGCCGTAGGGCATCTGGTCGGCGCGGTAGGACGGGACGTCGCCCACCACCACCCCGCCCACCTCGAGCTCGGCGTGGGCGCGGAAGGCCACCTGCACGTCGTGGGTGAACACGCCCGTCTGGAGGCCGAAGCGGCTGTCGTTCACGGCGGCGAACGCCTCGTCGACGCCGTCGACCGGCGCCAGCACGAGCACCGGGCCGAACACCTCCTCGCACACCACCTTGGCGTCCGCGGGGACGTCGACGAGCACCGTGGGCGCGTACGACGAACCGTCGCGTACGCCGCCGGTGAGCACCCGGGCGCCGGCCGCGACGGCCTCGTCCACCCAGCTCTCGACGCGCACGGCCGCCGCCTCGTTCACGAGCGGGCCGACGACGGTGGCCTCGTCCCAGGGCGAGCCGGTGGGCAGCGCCGCGACGCGCT
The DNA here is from genome assembly GCA_016125335.1 of Frankiales bacterium. Taxonomy (NCBI): domain Bacteria; kingdom Bacillati; phylum Actinomycetota; class Actinomycetes; order Frankiales; species Frankiales bacterium. Next base: position 38,291 of record WGLY01000037.1, on the reverse strand, counting down.
CGACCACCCGCGGGACGAACCGGTCCCACAGGCTGCGGTCGACCAGCACCCGCTGCACGGACACGCAGGCCTGGCCGCCCTGGTAGTTGGCGAAGGTCGCGATCCGGGAGGCGGCGAGGTCGAGGTCGGCCTCCGACGACCAGTCGGGGGCCAGCACGGCTGCCGCGTTGCCGCCGAGCTCGAGCGTCACGTGCTTGTGCGGCACGGAGCGGGCGATGGCGAAGCCCACCCGGTCCGAACCGGTGAACGACACCACCGGCAGACGCTCGTCGGCCACCAGCGAGGGGGCCACGTCGTTGTCGACGGCGAGCACCGACCACGAGCCCTCGGGCAGGTCGGTCTCGGCCAGCAGCTCGGCGAGCAGCAGCGAGGACAGCGGCGTGGCCGGGGCCGGCTTCACGATCACGGGGGCACCGACCGCGAGGGCCGGGGCCACCTTGTGCGCCACCAGGTTGAGCGGGAAGTTGAACGGCGCGATGGCCAGGACCGGCCCGTGGGGGAACCGGCGCACCAGGCCGACGCGGCCCTCGCCGGAGGGGTCGGTGTCCAGCCGCTGCACCTCGCCGCCGAACCGGCGCGCCTCCTCGGCGGCGAACCGGAAGGTCGACGCCGCACGGCCCGCCTCCGCGCGCGCCCACATGATCGGCTTGCCGTTCTCGGCGGTGATGAGCTCGGCCACCTCGTCGCGGCGCTCGGCCAGCCGGGCCGCGACGTGCGCGAGGGCGTCGGCGCGCACGTGCGCCGGCGTCGTGGCGAAGGAGCGGCGCGCCGCCCACGCCGCGGCGACCGCCCGCTCGAACTGGTCGGCGGAGGGCACCGCGTGTGCCCCCGCGAGGGAGCCGTCGTAGGGGTGCACCACCTCGGCGGTGACGGAGGAGGACTCGGGCCGGCCGGCGACCCACACGGGACGGACATCGCTCATGGCCACGACGGTAGGCGGACGCCGTGCCCGGCCATGCTCCGGTCAGGAGGGCATCACCGACGCGGACCGTCCAGGTCGTACACCGGCCGGGCAGGGTCAGCGCGACTGGCGCGAGAGCGCGAGCCACAGCTCCGCGCGCACACCGGCGTCGTCGAGCGAGCGCCCGAGCAGGGCTTCTGCGCGGCGCAGGCGGTGCCGCACCGTGTGGCGGTGCACGCCGAGGTCCGCGGCCGCGGCGTCCACCTGCCCGTGCCGGGCCAGCCAGGCCGCGAGCGTGGCGGCGAGGTCGGCCCGCTCCCCCGGCTCCTCGAGCGGGGCCAGCAGCGCCCCGGCCCAGGCGTCGGCGGCCACCGGGTCGAGCAGCGCGTCGAGCCCCCCGCCCACGTCGTCGTAGGAGCGCACGGGAGCGCCTCCGAGCCCCAGCGCGCGCCGCGCCCGTCCCCACGAGCGCGCCAGGCCGTCGGCGTCAGCCACGTCGGCCGGGTCGCCGATGCCGACGCCGGCCACCACGTCGTGGTCCTCGGCCGCCGACTGTGCCCCCTCGCGCGCAGACGCCGCGGGCGCCACGGCCACCACGAGATCGGCGTCGTCCTCGACCAGGCCCGACGCGACCGCCGCACCGGGCAGCGCGTCGGTGAGCCGGTCCTCGAGCGCCGCGGGCGAGGACCCGCGCGCGGGCCGGGCGACCAGCACGCGCACCGATCCCGATGCCAGGCCCGTCCAGCCCAGTGGCTCGAGCGGCAGCGTGCGCCCGTGCCCGTCGAGCAGCAGGCGCAGCGCCGCGGCGCGCACGCCGCGCTCGGCCGCGGTGCGTCCCTCGCTGCGGGCCAGGGCGAGCGAGAGCAGCGACACCGCGAGGTTGACCACCGCCTGGTCGTTGGCCCGGATGGGCGCGGAGGCGCGCACCGCGAGGAAGCCGCGTGCGCGGCCGCGCACGCCGAGGGGCTGGATGACGACGTAGTCGTCCGCGGCCGAGAGCACCGCGGAGGCCAGCAGGCCCCGGGGGCGCAGCCGGGCGATCTCGTCGGCGAGGTCGAGCGCGCGCGCGGCCGCCGACGGTGGGCTGGCCTGCACGACCGCCCCGCTGGGGTCGAGCACGAGCACCGCCCCGCCGACGTGCTTGGCCAGGCGCGCCACCACCGCGGCCGCGACGCCGTCGTCGGACGTGAGCGCCGCGCGGATGAGGTCGCGCTGCGCGGCGAAGCTCCGGGCGGCCGCGTCGTACTCCTCGGCGCTGAGCAGCCGCGACACCGCCTTGGTGACGGCGATGAACGGCGTGCGCTCGGGCACCTCGAGCAGCGGCAGGCCCGCCTTCTCGGCGGCGCTGACGAGAGCGGCGGGCACGGAGGCGTGCGAGAGCCCGATGCCCAGGCCCAGGCCGACGACGCCGGCGTCGACCAGCCGGGTGACGTAGGCGGTCGCGCCGGCCGCGCGCTGGGGCAGGCGCATGCCGGTGGTGAGCAGCAGCTCGCCGCCCTCGAGGAACGGTCGCGGGTCCTCGAGCTCGCTCACCGCCACCCACCGCACCGGCTCGTCGAGCCCGGACGGTGCGGCGCGCACCACCAGCCCGAGGTCGGCGATGGCGGTGACGTCGCGCAGGCGGGGCGGCACGGGACCTCCAGGGGATCCGCGTCAGGTGTCCGGTTCGGACAAGGCTAGCGCCTGGCTTGGACAGCAGGTCCAGGGTGCGCGAGGCCCGTCGCGCCCTAGCCTCGTCGCCATGACGACCACCACCTCCCCCGTCGCCGCGGACCTCCCCCAGGAGCGCCGCCTCGTCACGGCCGTGCCCGGCCCCGCCTCGCAGGAGCTGCAGGCGCGGCGCACCGCGGCGGTCAGCGCCGGCGTCGGCGCGACCCTGCCCGTCTACATCGTCGCCGCGGGCGGCGGCGTGCTCCTCGACGTCGACGGCAACTCGCTGATCGACATGGGCTCGGGCATCGCGGTCACGAGCGTGGGCAACTCCGCGCCGAAGGTGGTCGAGGCGGTGCAGGAGCAGGTGGCCCGCTTCACGCACACGTGCTTCATGGTCACCAGCTACGCCGGCTACGTGGAGGTGTGCGAGGCGCTCAACCGCCTGACGCCCGGCGACGACGAGAAGCGCTCGGCCCTGTTCAACTCCGGCGCCGAGGCGGTGGAGAACGCCGTCAAGATCGCGCGTGCCTACACCAAGCGCGACGCCGTCGTCGTCTTCGAGCACGGCTACCACGGCCGCACCAACCTCACGATGGCGATGACCGCCAAGAACATGCCCTACAAGCAGTCGTTCGGGCCGTTCGCCAGCGAGATCTACCGCGTGCCGCTCTCGTACCCGTTCCACGACGGGCGGGACGGCGCCAAGGCCGCGGCCGACGCGATCAGCCGCATCGACAAGGAGATCGGCGGGGCCAACGTCGCCGCCATCGTCATCGAGCCCATCGCCGGCGAGGGCGGGTTCATCGTGCCCGCCGAGGGCTTCCTGCCGGCGCTCGCCGAGTACGCGCGGGCCAACGGCATCGTGTTCGTCGCCGACGAGATCCAGACCGGCTTCTGCCGCACCGGCGACTGGTTCGCCTGCGAGCACGAGGGCGTCGTGCCGGACCTCATCACCACCGCCAAGGGCATCGCCGGCGGCCTCCCGCTCGCCGGGGTGACGGGTCGCGCCGAGATCATGGACGCCGTCCACGTGGGCGGCCTCGGCGGCACCTACGGCGGCAACCCGGTCGCCTGCGCGGCTGCTCTCGGCGCCATCGCCACGATGGAGGAGCTCGACCTCCCGGCCGCGGCCCGCCGCATCGAGGCCGCGATGAAGCCGCGCCTCCAGGCGATCGCCGACAAGACCGGCGTCATCGGCGACATCCGCGGCCGCGGCGCGATGATCGCGGTGGAGATCGTGAAGCCCGGCACGGACGAGCCGGACGCGGACCTGACCGGGCGCGTGGCGAAGGCCTGCCACGCCCAGGGCGTCGTCGTCCTCACCGCCGGCACCTACGGGAACGTGCTGCGCTTCCTGCCGCCGCTCACCATGCCCGACCACCTGCTCGACGAGGCGCTCACCGTGCTCGAGGAGCAGTTCCTCGCCGCAGCCGGGGTCTGACCCCGCGGAGGGCGGCCTCCCGCGGCCGGGCGTCCGTCGCCGGCCGGCGGGATGATGGACGCATGTCGTTGACGCTGCTCGGCTGGCGGCGCGACGTCGCGTCGCTCTACGCCGCCGTTCGTGCGAGCCAGGACCCGCGCGGCGCGCACGCGCTGTGGCGGCGCGGGCGCGACGCGCTCATGGCCAGCCACCCGGACTCGCCCGTCCCGCCCGCGGCGCGACCGGCGCTGCGCGGCCTGCCGTACGCGCCGTACGACCCCGCGCTGCGCTGGACGCTGCCGCTGCTCCCCGCCGACCCCGAGGACCTCGACGTGCCCACCGGCACCGACGGCGTGGTGGGGTTCCGGCGGATCGGCCGCCTCGAGCTGCCGGACGGGCGCGGGTCGCTCGACGTGTGGTGGCTGCGGCAGTACGCCGGCGGCCTGTTCGTGCCGCTGCGCGACGCGACCGCGGGGCGCACCACGTACGGCGGTGGCCGCTACCTGCTCGACACGGCCAAGGGCGCCGACCTCGGCGGCGACGACACGCACCTGGTGGTGGACCTCAACTTCGCCTACCAGCCCTCGTGCGCCTACGACCCGGCGTGGGCGTGCCCGCTCGCCCCGCCCGGCAACGTGCTGACGGTGCCGGTCGAGGCCGGCGAGCTCTACGACCCCTCGGCGTACGGGGCCTGACGGCGTCAGCCGCTGATCACCGCGTGGGTGACCGGGTCGCGCTCCTGCATCCCCCACGCCTGGCCGTAGCCGTCGCGGAGCAGGTCGAGGAACGGCACCGAGTCGAAGGCCTCCGGGCCCAGCACGCCCGAGCCGGACCACGCGCCGGTGGCCAGCAGCTCGAGCGCGACCACGGGGTTCATGGCGGTCTGCCACACCACGGCCTGGGCGCCGTACTCGCGCATGGTCCACTCGTTGTCGGCCACGTGGTAGAGGTACACCTCGCGCGGCTTCCCGTCGGTGCCCGTGCCGGTGACCCACAGGCCGGCGCAGGTCGAGCCGGTCATCTTGTCGCCGAGCGTGAGCGGGTCGGGCAGGGCGGCCGCCACGACGTCGCGCGGGGACACCTGCACCCCGCGCACGGTCACCGGCTCGGTGCGGTCGAGGCCGAGCTTGTGCAGGGTCTTGAGCACGTCGATGAACTCGTCGCCGAGGCCGAACTTGAACGTGACGCGCTTGGCCTTGAGCCAGCGCGGCATGAGGAGCACCTCCTCGTGCTCCACGTTGACGCACTCGACCGGACCGATGCCGCCGGGGAAGTCGAACACCTCGGGCTCGGAGAACGGCGCGGTGGTGTACCACTCGCGGCCCTCCTCCCAGATGACCGGCGGGTTGAGGCACTCCTCGATCGTGGTCCAGATGGAGAACGACGGGGCGAAGTCGTAGCCCTCGATCACGAGGTTGCCGGCGTCGCGCACCCCGAGCTCGTCGATCTCGGAGAACAGGTGGTCGCTGGCGTAGCGGGCGAAGACGTCGGCCAGGCCGGGCTCGACGCCGATGCCGACGATGGCCAGGCGCCCCGCGGCCTCCCAGTCGGCGGCCTTCGCGAACTGGTCGTCGCCGAGCTTCACGCCGGGCAGCTCGTGCGGCCGCTGCGGGTGCGGCGAGGACAGCGACATCGCGGTGTCGAGGTAGTCGGCGCCGGCCGCGAACGCGCCGTCGAAGATCGGCAGCACGAAGCGCGGGTCGACCGCGTTGAGCACGTGGGTGGCGCCGTGGGCGCGCACGAGGGCGGCGACGGCGTCCGCGTCGCCGGCGTCGACCTGGGCGGCCACGAACCGGGGGTCGTCGAGCCGGGCGACGAGCGCCTCGGCCCGGCCGAGGTCGTAGTCGGCCACGACCCAGGTGTCGACGAAGTCGCGACGGGCGGCGATGAGGGCGGCGGACGAGCCGACGCCGCCGGCGCCGACGCAGAGGACCCGCATGGGGAGGTTCCTGTTCTGGTGCGGCCGCGACACGGTGTCCCGGCCTCCTGCACGGCACGCTAAGGCATAAGGTGCTTATATGACGTCCCCGCAGCCGCGCCGCGCCTGGGGCGAGGGCTGGATCGCCGTCCCGCCCGACGCCCCGCGGCCGCCGAGCCGGGGGCCGGCGGCCGACCGCGCGTTCACCGCCAACGTGCTCGGCACCCTCGCCCTCACCGTGGTGGACCGCGTCTCCCTCGGCGCCGCACGGGCCACCCGCCACGGCGCCAACGGCCCGGCGGCGCTCGTCACGCTGCTCTGGTACCCGGACCGGCCGATCGCGTTCCTGGCCGCGCGCCTGCGCATCAGCCACCCGGGCGCCGTGCAGCTCGTCGACCGGCTCGAGCGCGACGGGCTCGTCGAGCGCGTGCCGGCCGCGGACGGCCGCACGAAGCTGCTCGCGCTCACGGCCGTCGGCGAGGACGCCGCGCTCGCCGTGCTCGCCGCGCGGCGCGACGTGCTCGACCGCGCGGTGTCGGCCCTCGACGACGACCAGGTGCTCGCCCTGGCCGACGCCGCCGGGGCCATGCTGGAGGCGCTCGCGGACACGCTGCTCACGAGCGAGTTCATGTGCCGGATGTGCGACGAGCTGGCCTGCCCGGACGCGCGCTGCCCGGTCGAGCGCGCCGAGCCGAGCCCGCCGCACCGGCGCGGCTCGGGCTACGGCGTCCCCGCACGCGACTGATCGCGCGGGGCCGGTCAGCCGGAGCTGGCGTCGCCCTCGTCCGGCCCCTCGGCCCCCGCGACGACGCAGAACTCGTTGCCCTGCGGGTCGGCCATCACCTGCCACCAGTGGCCGAAGCGCTCGACGCGCTCGCCCACGACCGTGCCGCCCAGCCGTTGGAGGCGGGTGATCTGCGCCTCCGGGTCGGCCGGGTGGGTGTCGAGGTGCATGCGGTTCTTGACCTGCTTGACCTCGTCGACGCCGGCGAGGACGAACACGGGGGCGTGGACCTCGGCCGGCGACGCGTCGCGGCCGGGTTCGGGGACGAGCACGCGGTACTCGTCCAGGGAGTCGGCGAGCCGGTACCCGAGGGCGACCGACCAGAACTCGACGAGCGAGTCCGGGTCGTGGCAGTCCAGCACCACGTTGAGCCTCATGCTCGCGACGGTACCGGCGCGCGGCCCCTCGCTTCGCGTCGAACAGCGAGATCGCCGAGGGCCCGACGGGGGCCCTCGGCGATCTCGGTGCAGTCCGGGTCAGCCGTGCGTCGGGAAGCCCAGGTTGATCCCGCCGTGGCTCGGGTCGAGCCAGCGGCTCGTGATGACCTTGCCGCGGGTGAAGAAGTGCACGCCCTCGGTGCCGTGGGCGTGGGTGTCGCCGAACAGCGAGGACTTCCAGCCGCCGAACGAGTAGTACGCCATGGGCACCGGGATCGGCACGTTGACGCCGACCATGCCGACCTCGACCTCGTTCTGGTAGCGCCGGGCGGCGCCGCCGTCGTTGGTGAAGATGGCCGTGCCGTTGCCGTAGGGGTGGTCGTTGACGAGGCGGAGCGCCTCGTCGTAGGAGTCCACCCGCACCACGGAGAGCACCGGGCCGAAGATCTCGTCGGTGTAGACGCTCATGTCCGGGGTGACGTGGTCGATGAGCGTGGGCCCGAGCCAGTAGCCGCCGGGCTCGCCGTCGACCTGCGGGTCGCGGCCGTCGACGACGAGCGTCGCGCCCGCGGCCTCGCCGGCGTCGACGTAGGAGCGCACCTTGTCGCGGTGCGCCGCGGTGACCAGCGGGCCCATGTCGCAGCCGCGACGGCCGTCGCCGGTGCGCAGCCCTGCCATGCGCTCCTCGATCTTGGCCACCAGCGGGTCGGCGACGTCGCCGACCGCCACGAGGGCCGAGATCGCCATGCAGCGCTCTCCCGCCGAGCCGAAGCCGGCGTTGACCGCCGCGTCCGCAGCGAGGTCGAGGTCGGCGTCGGGCAGCACCACCATGTGGTTCTTCGCCCCGCCGAGCGCCTGCACGCGCTTGCCGTGCGCGGTGCCGGTCTCGTAGACGTACTTGGCGATCGCAGTCGAGCCGACGAACGAGATGCCCTTGACGTCGCGGTGGGTCAGCAGCGAGTCGACCGCCACCTTGTCGCCGTGGACGACGTTGAAGACGCCCGACGGCAGCCCCGCCTCGGCCCACAGCGCGGCCATGAAGTTGGCCGACGACGGGTCCTTCTCGCTGGGCTTGAGCACCACCGTGTTGCCCGCCGCGATCGCGATCGGGAAGAACCACATGGGCACCATGGCCGGGAAGTTGAACGGGGAGATGATCCCGACGACGCCCAGCGGCTGGCGGATGGAGTACACGTCGACGCCGGAGGAGACGCCCTCGCTGTAGCCGCCCTTGAGCAGGTGCGGGATCCCGCAGGCGAACTCGACCACCTCGAGGCCGCGGGTCACCTCGCCGAGGGCGTCGGAGAGCACCTTGCCGTGCTCGGCGGTGATGATCGCGGCGAGCTCCTCCTTGCGCTCGTTGAGCAGCTCGCGGAAGGCGAAGAGCACCGAGACGCGCTTGGTGATCGAGGTGCGCGACCACTCGGCGAAGGCGGCCTTGGCGGCGGCGACGGCCTCGTCCATCACCTCGGCGGTGGCGAAGTCGACCCGTCCGGTGAGGGCTCCGGTCGCGGGGTCGTGGACCTCGCCGGTGCGCTCGGCGACGGCACCGAAGGGCTTGCCGTCGATCCAGTGGGTGATGCGGGTGGGCTCGGTCATGGGGCCCATCCTGCGCCACGGGACGCCGACGTTCCAGCCGCAACCTGTCGTGACGAGCGGCGCGACGCCTTGCACTGTGTCAGGCGACCGGCGTCCCGGCCCCGGGCGGACGGGCGCGACGGCCGAGGAGCGCCGCCACGACGGCGCCCGCGAGCAGCACGAGCCCGGCCACGAGGAACGCCAGGGCGGGCGCGGACTGCTCGGCGACCACGCTGAACACCAGCACGGTCACCGCCAGCACGGCGAGCACGATCCACGGCCACGACCGCGAGACGAGGAACAGCACGGTCCCCGCGGCCGCGAGCGACCCGAGCAGCACCACGCCGGGCGTCAGCGGACCCGCGCTCGTCACCAGGACGGCGCCGGCCACGAGCGAGGCCGCCGAGCCCAGGGCGGCCGCCAGCACCGGCAGCGTGAGCCACCGGGCGACGACGGCGCCCCACAGCACCCCGGCCACAGCCAGCGCCACGGGCACCACCACCTCCTCCAGGCTCGGCTGGTACGTCCCGGTGCCGTAGGGGTCGAACTGCGGTGCCCGGTCCGGGATCAGCAGGCTGGTGCCGACCCCGACGACGAGCAGCGTCGCGCCGAGCAGGCCGATCTCGGTCACCGCGCTCGGCGCGAGCACCTCGGCCAGGGCCAGCAGGGCGAGCCCCGTCAGGCCGCCGACCAGCGCGGCGCGCTCGTCCTGCAGGTGCAGCACCTCCGTGGTGAGCAGCGCGAGCAGCACGGAGCCGAGCGCCATCAGCGTGCCCGACACCCGGCGGCGGGAGGCGTGCTCGTGCCGGCGCAGCTCGACCCGCCCACCGGCGGTCCGGGCCGCGAGCAGGCCGCCGGCGTACGCGAGGACGCCGATGAGGCCCAGCAGCAGGAGCCGGGTGGACTCGGTCATGTCCTCCCACGACTGGGCCAGGAAGGCCACGGCCGACGCGGCCACGAGCACCCCGCCCAGGTAGGCGGCGGCCTCCACGACATGGGCCCGCGCCGTCGTGGCCGGCCGCTGCGTGGCGACGGCGGGCGGCGAGGCGTGCGGTGAGGCGGGCGCCGGGGGGCCGGCGTCGGGCGGCGGACCGACCTCGGCCAGCACCGCGGCGGCCTGCTCGGGGGTGATCACCCCCCGGCCGACCAGCCGGTCGAGCGCGGTCGCGAGCGCGGGAGCGGGTGCCTCGGGGGCGGGCGTCGTGGACATGGCGTCTCACCTCGCCTTCGGCACCAGGCTAGGCGCCGTGGCCGCCCGTCTCCCGGCGGCGCCGCGATCGGCGCGGATCAGGAGTCGAAGCCGAGCCCGAGCCGGTCGAGGGTGCGCAGCCAGAGGTTGCGGCGTCCCTCGTTGCGGTCCGCCTGCGCGAGCGACCAGGTGGTCAGCGCGATGCCGGCCGAGCGGAGCGGCTCCGGCGGGAACGGCAGCGGCATGGTGCGCACCAGCTCGGTGCGGGTGCGCTCGGTGTCGCGACCGTCGAGCAGGTCGAGCACCACCGCGGCGCCGAACCGGCTGGCCCCCACCCCGAGCCCGGTGTAGCCGGCGGCATAGGCGACCCGCCCGCCGCGCGCGGTGCCGAAGAACGGCGCGAAGCGCGAGCAGGTGTCGATCGCGCCGCCCCACCGGTGGGAGAACCGCACGCCCTCGAGGACCGGGAAGACCTCCACGAGGTGCTCTGCGAGCAGGGCGAAGGACTCCTCGCGCTGGTCGTGCCGCGCGGACACCCGCCGCTGGTGGATGGCGTCGTAGCCGCCGAACAGGATCCGGTCGTCGTCGGTGCGGCGGAAGTAGTGGAACTGGTTGCCGGCGTCGCCGATGCCCTCCCGGCCCTTCCACCCGATCGCGCCCCAGGCGTCGTCGTCGAGCGGCTCGGTGACCAGGACGTAGTCGTAGACGGGGACGACGTAGTGCGAGAGCCGGCGCAGCAGCGGCGGGAACGCGTTGGTGGCCAGGGCCACGCGCCGGGCCTCCACCCGGCCCGGGCCGGCGTCGGACTCGGTCGTCACGACGACACCGGCGCCCGGTCCGTCGGCCAGGCCCGTCGCGCGCGTGCCCTCGTGGATGCGCACGCCGAGGGCGAGGCAGGCGTCGCGCAGGCCCCAGGCCAGGCGGGCCGGGTCGACCATCGCGACGCCGTCGCGGTCGAGCGCGGCGCCGAGGAAGAGCGGCGAGTCGACCCGCTCGCGCACCGCGTCGCGGTCGAGCACCTCGAGCTCGACGCCGTGCTCCGCGGCGAGCTCGGGCAGGCCGTCGAGCTCCACGAGCTGGTAGGGCTCGGTGACGACGTCCAGCTCGCCGGTGCGCTCGAACGAGCAGTCGATGCCGTAGCGCGCCACCGTGCGCTCGATGCCCTCGAGGTTCTCCTTGCCCAGGCGCACCAGGGTGGCGAGCTCGTCGGGCCAGCGGTTGAGCCCGTTGGCCAGGCCGTGCGTGATGGAGGCGGCGCAGAACCCGCCGTTGCGCCCGGAGGCCGCCCACCCGATCCGCGCACCCTCGAGGAGGACGACGTCGCGCGCGGGGTCGGCCTCCTTCGCGAGCAGCGCGGTCCACAGGCCGGTGAAGCCGCCCCCGACCACGAGCAGGTCGGTCTCGGTCGAGCCGGTGTGCGGGGCGAGCGCGTCGGGCCGGCGGGCGTCGTCGAGCCAGAAGCTGCGTGGGGCGGCGTCGGCGACGGCGGCGTAGGACGAGGGGCGGGGGTGGCGTGCGAACGGCACGACTCTCAGTGCTCCGCGAGGCGGCCGCCCCGGGTCCTCCGGACGATACGGCCGTCACGGTCGGGCGGAGGGATCCGCCACGTCCTCCCGTGACCGCACCAGGGTAGCGCAGATCCTGAACCGCCAGTCAGCACCCGCCCCCGTCGTTACTGCCCGAAAGCGCGGAGAACCGGCCGATCTCCGGTCGTTCCGGCAGTAACGACGGGGTGGGTCGGGGTCAGGCCTTGCGGGCCCGGCGGCGCTGGACGATCTGGCCGATGAGCACGATGGCGAGCGAGACGAAGAACATCAGCGACCCGACGACGTTGATCTGCGGCGGGGTGCCGCGCTGGGCGGCGCCCCACACGAACATCGGGAACGTCACGGTGGACCCGGAGTTGAAGTTCGTGACGATGAAGTCGTCGAACGACAGCGAGAACGCCAGCAGCGAGGCGCCGACGATGCCGGGGATCACCAGCGGGAAGGTGACCCGCCAGAACGTCGTGCGCTCGTTGGCGTAGAGGTCCATGGCCGCCTGCTCCAGGCGCGGGTCGAGGCTGGCGATGCGGGCCTTGACCGTGACGACGACGAAGCTCAGGCAGAACATGATGTGCGCGATGAGGATCGTGACCGTGCCGCGGGCGAAGGACAGCGTGACGAACCAGGTCAGCAGCGAGGAGCCCATGACGACCTCGGGGGTCGCCATCGGCATGAAGATGAGCAGGTTCGTCGCCGAGCGGCCGCGGAAGCGGTAGCGGCCGATCGCGAAGGCGACGAGCGTGCCGAGCGCGACCGAGCCGAGCGTCGCGAGCACGCCGATGACCAGGCTCAGCTTGAGCGCGTCGCACATGCCGCCGACGTCGCAGAGGTTCGTCCACGCGTTGGTGGTGAAGCCCTGCCACACGTAGTTCGTGCGGCCCGCCGGGTCGTTGAACGAGAAGAGGACCACGACGAAGATCGGCACGAACATGTAGAGCAGCACCAGCGACCCGATGATCGGGATGATGCGCTCGCGGACCCAGCGGACCGGTCCCCCGGGCCGCTTGCTGCTGCGGGGCGCCCGCGCGGGCGCCGGGGTGGCGGCGGTGGTGACGGCGGCCATCAGACCAGCTCCTCCGTCCCGGCTCGGCGTACGTAGAAGAACACCAGCACCGTGATCGCGAACATGAGGGTGAACGACAGCGCGGAGGCGGTCGGGTAGTCGCGGACCACGAAGAACTGGTCCTGGATCACGTTTCCGATCATGGCCACCTTGGGCGTGCCCAGGAGCTCGGCGTTGATGTAGTCGCCGGCCGCCGGGATGAAGGTGAGCAGGGTGCCCGCGACGACACCGGGCAGCGACAGCGGCCAGGTGACCTTGCGCAGCGCCGTCCACGGAGAGCTGTAGAGGTCCTGGGCGGCTTCGACCAGTCGGGGGTCCATGCGGTCGAGCGAGGCGTAGAGCGGCAGCACCATGAAGGGCAGGAAGTTGTAGGTGAGGCCGAGCACGACCGCCAGCGGCGTGTTGAGCACGCGGTCGGTCTCGGTGAGGTGCAGCCAGGTGAGCACGGAGTTGATGTGCGACCAGTTGAGGAAGGTCACCACCCAGCCGTCGTCGGCCAGGATCGTCTTCCAGGCCAGCGTGCGGATGAGGAAGCTGGTGAAGAACGGCGCGATCACCAGCACCAGCAGCGTGGCCTTCCACTTGCCCGACCGGAACGCGATGAAGTACGCGAGCGGGTAGGCGAGGGCGAGGCAGAACAGCGTGGCCAGCGAGGCGAACACGAACGAGCGGACGAACTGCGGCCAGTACTCCACCACCGCCGAGAAGCTCGACCAGTTGCCGGGGAAGGTGAAGGTGTAGCCCGACTCGAGCGTGCCGTTGTAGAGCGCGAACAGCAGCAGGACGATCGTCGGGATCAGGAAGAACGCCAGCAGCCAGAACAGGCCGGGCGCCAAGAGCGCGTACGGCGTCCACCGCGAGGTGCCGACGGCCTTGGCCTCGGTGGAACCCCCTCCGCCCTTGTGCGAGCGGATGTCGGACTGCTCGGCGGCGGTGGCGGCGACGGCGCCGCCGCTCACGAGCCGGCCCCCACCGGGTCGGGCTTGGCGGCCTCGTCGTCGGTGTCCACACCGGCGTCGACGTCCTGCGAGGCGTCGAGGGCGAAGGTGTGGTCGTGCGACCAGCTGAGCACGACCTCGGCGCCGGGCACCAGCCGCGGGTCGCGGTGGGTGTTCTGCGCGAAGACGGTCAGCTCCTGGCCCCACGGCATGTCCACGAGGTACTGCGTGGAGACGCCGATGAACGACTCGTCGCTGATGACGCCCTCGAGCCGGTTCTCGTCGTCGCGCACCTGGGCGTCGTCGCGGAACTGGATGCGCAGCTTCTCCGGGCGGACGCCGACGTGCACGGCGCTGCCGTCGGTGTGCAACCGAGACGTCGGGATCCCGACGCGCCGGCCCTGCACGGTGACCGAGGCGTACTCGCCGCCGCGGTCGGTGACCTCGCCGTCGAAGAAGTTCGACTGCCCGAGGAAGTTCGCCACGAACGTGGTGCTCGGGTTCTCGTAGAGGTCGGCCGGCGCACCGAGCTGCTCGACCTTGCCGGCGTTCATGACCGCGATGGTGTCGGCCATGGTCATGGCCTCCTCCTGGTCGTGCGTGACGTGCACGAACGTGAGGCCCACCTCGGTCTGGATCCCCTTGAGCTCGAGCTGCATCTGGCGACGCAGCTTGAGGTCGAGGGCGCCGAGCGGCTCGTCGAGCAGGAGCACCGCCGGCTGGTTGATGAGCGCGCGGGCGAGCGCCACGCGCTGCTGCTGACCGCCGGAGAGCTGGGTCGGCTTGCGCCGGGCCAGCCCGGACAGCTCGGTGAGCGCGAGCATGTCCTCGACGGTCTTCTTGATGTCCTTGACCCCGCGCCGGCGCAGACCGAACGCGACGTTCTCGTAGATGTCCAGGTGCGGGAACAGCGCGTAGCTCTGGAACACCGTGTTGACCGGACGCTTGTAGGGCTTGGCCCACGTGACGTCCTCGTCGCCGATCAGGATGGAGCCCGCGGTGGGCTCCTCGAGACCGGCGACCATGCGCAGCGTCGTGGTCTTCCCGCACCCCGACGGCCCCAGCAGGGCGAAGAACGAGCCCGCGGGGATGGTGAGGGTGAGGTCGTCCACCGCCACGAAGTCGCCGAAGCGCTTCGTGACGTCGATGATGCGCAGGTCTGCGCCGGACGGGGAGCTGGACATCTGCGTCAGGCGCCCTTCACCTTGTTGAACGCGTTCGCGTACGTGGACTCGGTGGCCTCCTCGAGGCCCATGAAGAGGTGGGTCTTCGACAGGAACGCGTCGTCCGGGAAGATCAGCGGGTTGTCGACGAGGGTCTTGTCGACCTTGGCCATGGCCTCCTGCGCGCCCTTGACCGGGCAGATGTACTGCACGTAGGCCGTGAGCTCCGCCGCGATCGCCGGGTCGTAGTAGAAGTTCATGAGCTCTTCGGCGTTCTTCTTGTGCTGGGCCATGTTCGGGATGAGCATGTTGTCGGCCCAGATCATCATGCCCGCCTCGGGCTGGACGAACTTGATCTTGTCGTTGTCGGCCTGCAGCTGCACGACGTCGCCGGACCACGCCATGCAGGCGTACGCCGAGCCGTTCGTGAGCAGCTGCGAGTAGTCGTTGCCGGTGAACTGCCGGATCTGGCCGGAGTCGTTGGCCTTCTGGAGCATGTCGATCGCCGCGTTGAAGTCGTCGGCGGTGAAGTTGGCCGGGTCCTTGCCCTGCTCGAGCAGGATCAGGCCCATGGTGTCGCGCCACTCGGTGAGCACCGTGACCTTGCCCTTGAGGTCGGGGCGGGTGAACAGCTCGGTGATGTTCTTGACCTCGGGCACCTTCGCCGAGTTGTAGGCGATGCCGGTGACGCCGGACTGCCACGGCGCGGAGTAGTCGCGGTTGGGGTCCCAGGTGGGCGACTTGAGCGAGTCGATGAGGTTGGCCGACACGTTGGGCAGCAGGGTCTTGTCGACCTTCTGGACGTAGCCCTGGCGGATGAGGCGCGCGGCCATCCAGTCGGTGAGGGCGAACAGGTCGCGGCCGGTGTCCTGGCCGGCCTGGAGCGCCGGGAGGATCTTGGCGTAGAAGGTGTCGTTGTCGTTGATGTCCTCGGTGTACTTCACCGTGACACCGGTCTTCGCCTTGAACTGGTCGAGCGTCGGGTGGTCGTTCTCGTTGTTGTCCGCGACGTCGATGTAGAGCTGCCAGTTGCTGAAGTTCAGCGTCTTGTCGGTGTCGGACTTGTCCGGGGTGGTGGGCGCGGCGCTCGGGCTGCC
The DNA here is from genome assembly GCA_016125335.1 of Frankiales bacterium. Taxonomy (NCBI): domain Bacteria; kingdom Bacillati; phylum Actinomycetota; class Actinomycetes; order Frankiales; species Frankiales bacterium. Next base: position 22,666 of record WGLY01000037.1, on the reverse strand, counting down.
GCTGTCGCTGGTGTTGGCCGTGCCCTTGGTGCCGCACGCGGCGATCAGGGGCGAGGCCGCCACCGCGGCTCCACCCATGGCCGCGGCCTGGAGGAGTCGACGACGGGGGACACCGGCGCGTGCGGCGGCCTGGACGGCCTGGGTCATCGGGTCAAGGGGGCGCTGGGCCATCGTGCGGACTCCTCGTTCTGGTGGTGCTGCGGACGGGACGGTGGTCGTGCTACCTGACTATGACGTTCGATCTCCGAAAATCGTTCGGTGCCAGTCCTTGCGCACCTCGCCGGTGGTGTCGATGGAGACGTGCTTGACCTGGGTGTACTCGTCGAAGGAGTACTGGCTCATGTCCTTGCCGAACCCGGAGGCCTTGTAGCCGCCGTGGGGCATCTCGCTGATGATCGGGATGTGGTCGTTGATCCACACGCAGCCGGCCTGGATCTCGCGGCTCGCCCGCATCGAGCGCACCACGTCGCGCGACCACGCCGACGCCGCCAGCCCGTAGGGCGTGTCGTTCGCCAGCGCGATCCCCTCGTCGTCGCCGTCGAACGGCAGCACGACGAGGACCGGCCCGAACAGCTCCTCCTGCACGATCTCGGAGTCCTGGGCGACGTCGACGACCAGGGTGGGCTCGTAGTAGGCGCCCGAGGCCAGCGCACCGCCGGGGGCGCGGCCGCCGACGACCACCTTGGCGCCGTAGCCGCGGGCCCGGTCGACGTAGCCGGCGACCGAGTCGCGCTGGCGGGTCGACACCAGCGGGCCCTGGTCGGTCGAGGGGTCGGTCGGGTCGCCGAGGCGCACGGTGGCCATGAGGTCGGCCACGCCCTGGACGAACGCGTCGTAGAGGGGCCGCTGCACGTAGGCGCGGGTGGCGGCGGTGCAGTCCTGGCCGGTGTTGATCAGGGCGCCCGCGACGGCGCCCTCGACGGCGGCCTGGAGGTCGGCGTCGTCGAACACCACGAACGGGGCCTTGCCGCCGAGCTCGAGGTGGACGCGCTTGGCCGTGCGCGAGGCGAGCTCCATCACGCGGGTGCCGACCGGGGTCGACCCGGTGAAGGACACCATCCGCACGCCGGGGTGGCTCACCAGCGCCTCGCCGACCACGCGCCCGGCGCCGGTGAGGACGTTGACGACGCCGTCGGGGATCCCGGCGCGCGTGCAGTCCTCGGCGAGCATGAGCGAGGTGAGCGGGGTGAGCTCGGCGGGCTTGAGCACGATGGCGTTGCCGGCGGCGATCGCGGGAAGCGCCTTCCACACGGCCATCTGGAGCGGGTAGTTCCACGGCGCGATCGAGCCCACCACGCCGACCGGCTCGCGCCGCACCATCGAGGTGTGCGCGCCGTCGTACTCCGCGGCCGCGCGGCCCTCGAGGTTGCGCGCGGCGCCGGCGTAGAACGAGACGTTGTCGATCGAGCCGGGGACGTCGAACTCGCGCGAGAGCTTGATGGGCTTGCCCGCCTGCGCGGTCTCGACCTGGGCGTACTCCTCGGCCCGCTCCGCCATCGCGGCGGCCAGGGCGTTGAGCGCGGTGGCGCGCTCCCCCGGGGTCGCGCGGGCCCACTCGGCCTGCGCGCGGGTGGCGGCGGCGACGGCGAGGTCGACGTCGGCCGGGCCGGCGAGGTCGGCGACGGCGACGACGCTGCCGTCCGCCGGGTTCAGCACGTCGTGCGTCTCGCCGGAGCTCCCGGTGCGCAGGCGCCCGTCGACGTACTGATGACCCTGCTCCGTCACCGGCTCTCCTCCTGCCTTCCGCGAGCCCCCGGACCGCGGCGTCCGCCCAAACCGGGGGGATCCTCGCACGCTCCCCGGCCCAGGACAAGGGATTCCGTGGCCGTCGGCAGCGTTGACGACGAATTGCATCAGATTTGTAACGCAAGGCTGCGCTTCCCGTTGCACAGCCGGGCCGATTCCGCGGTATCGCGCGGACGCCGGGGAGCGCCCGGCGTGGCCCCACCCTCGGTCGCGGCACCGGCGCAGGCAACCGACAGCCTGGCAGGCGAGCGGGCCGATGCCTGACGGCCTGTCGGCCCCGGCGCTAGCCTGCTCCGCCGTGGCCTCCCCCGACCGGCGCGACGACATCTACCCCTCGGTGTCGGAGATCCTGCTGCTCCCCGTCGTGCACGACGCCGGGCCGGTGGTGCGCGCGGGCGCCGCGGCCCTCGAGCGCACGGTCCGGTGGACCCACGCCGCGGAGGTCGCCGACGTCGCCCGGCTCCTGCACGGCGGCGAGCTGCTGCTCACGACCGGGGTGCTGCTGCCCGAGGACGACGCCGGCCTCGCCGACTGGGTGGAGGGGCTGGCGAACGCGGGCGTCACCGGCGTGATGGTGGAGACCGGCCGGCGCTTCGACCGGCTCCCCGACTCGATGGTCCGGGCCGCGGAGCGTCGCGGCCTGGTGCTCGTGGAGCTGACCCGCGAGTCGCGGTTCGCGGCGATCACCGAGGCGGTGCACGCGCGCATCGTGGACGCGCAGCTCGCCGAGCTGCGCGCCTCGGACGAGGTGCACGCCGCGTTCACCGGCCTCGCGGTCGAGGGGGCGCCGCCCACGGAGGTGGTCCGCCAGGTGGCCCGGATGGCCGGACGTCCCGTGGTGCTGGAGAACCTGGCCCACCAGGTGCTCGCGGTCGACGCCGCGGGCCGGGACCTCTCCTCCGTGCTCGACGGCTGGGAGGACCGCAGCCGCGCGGTGCGCGCCGCCGAGCGCACGGCCTACGACGAGGCGACCGACTGGCTGCACACGGCGGTGGGCGCGCGCGGGCAGGACTGGGGCCGCCTGGTGCTCGTGACCGACGTCGCCCCGTCCGTGCGCGACTCGATGCTGCTCGAGCGCGGCGCGGCCACCGTGGCCCTCTCGCGGCTCGTCGAGCGCGACCGGGAGAGCCTCGAGCGGCAGACCCACCGCACCCTGCTCACCGGCGTCATCTCCGGGTCGATGGCGCTGACCGACACCGCGGCGCGCTCCGCCGCGCTGGGGGTGCCGCTCGAGGGGCGCGCGCTGGTGTGCGTCCTGGTGCGGCTGGCCGGAGGCCACGAGGGGCCGGCGCTGGCCGCCCAGGAGCGGCTGCGCGACTTCACCGAGACGGTGTCGGCGGCCGTGCGCGACACCCGGGTGCCGGCGCTGGTCGGCGCCGTCGACGACGCGACGGTGGGCGTGCTGCTGAGCCTGCCCCCGCGCGAGGACGTCGACCGCACGCTGAGCCGGCTCTCCGCGGCGCTCACCAAGCGCGCGGCGGGCGCCGGCGTCCCCGACGACGGGCGCGTGATGGCGGTGGGCTCCGTGGTGGCCCACGTGCGCGACGTGCGGCGGGCGTTCCTCGAGGCGGCGCAGGTGGCCGACGCCGCGCCCTCGGGCGGCCCGGGGGCGGCGCCCGCGTACTACCGGCTGCCCGACGTCCGGCTGCGCGGGCTGCTGCACCTGCTGCGCGACGACGACCGGCTCCAGGCCTTCGTCGAGCGCGAGCTCGGTCCGCTGCTCGCGCACGACGCGCAGCACGGCAGCGACCTCGTGGGCGTGCTGCGCGTGTACCTCGCCGCGGGGCGCAACAAGTCCGCGGCCGCGGACGCCGCGCACCTGTCCCGGCCGTCGTTCTACGAGCGGCTGCACCGCATCGAGCGGGTGCTCTCGGTCGACCTCGACTCCGTGGAGTCCTGCCTGTCGCTGCACGTCGCCCTGCTCGGCCTCGACTCGCTCCGGCGCTGACGCCTCCGGGACGTCCACCTCCCGCGGGCTCCTCCCCATCCGCCGGGCCGCCGGCTCCGAACCCGGGTCATGAGGACCTGGACCCGCACCGAACCCAGTGCCGTCGTGCCCACCGGACCGCTGCCGGCGCTGTCGCGGTGGGCGGCCGCGGGGGCGGGGGTGGCCGCCGTGGGGGCGGGTGTCGCGGCGGCCCACCTGCTCGCGGCCCTCACCCGTCCGGCGAGCTCGCCGCTCGTGGCGGTGGGGGCGGCGTTCATCGACCTGACGCCGACGTGGCTCAAGGAGTTCGCCGTCGCCACGTTCGGCACCGCCGACAAGACGGTGCTGCTCGCCACCATCTCGGTGCTGCTCCTGGCCGCGGCCGCGCTGGTGGGCCTGCTGGCGACATGGCGACGTCGCACCGCCGTCGTCCTCGCGGCAGCGCTCGGCGCGGTGCCGGCGGTGGCCGCGCTGAGCCGTCCCGGCGCGAGCCCGGCCGACACCCTGCCGTCGCTGGCCGGGGCCGCGATCGCCGCTGCGTCGCTGGCCTGGCTCACCCGGCCGAGGCGCACGCCCCTGCGCGACGACCCCAGCGGCGTGGGCGACGCGCCCACCCCGGGGCGGCGCTCCGTGCTCGCCGGGGTGCTGGGACTGGCCGGCGCCGCGCTCCTCGTGGGCGGCCTGGGCGAGGTCGTCGGCCGCCGCCGGTCCGACGTCGGTGCCGCGCGGGCGGCGGTGCGCCTGCCCGCTCCCGTCGACCCCGAGCGGCCCCTGCCCGCGGGCGTGGACGTCGGAGTCCCGGGCGTCACGCCGTTCCGCGTGCCCAATGCGGACTTCTACCGGGTGGACACGGCCCTCGTGGTGCCGACGCTGGACCCCGGCAGCTGGAGCCTCGAGGTCGACGGGATGGTCGAGCGGCCCTTCACGATCTCGTTCGACGAGCTCCTCGCGATGCCCATGATCGAGCGCGACCTCACGCTCACGTGCGTGTCCAACGAGGTGGGCGGCCCGTACGCCGGCAACGCGCGCTGGCTCGGCGTCCGGCTCACCGACCTGCTCTCCCGCGCCGGCGTGCGCCCCGGCTCGGACATGCTGCTCTCCCGCTCCTCGGACGGCTTCACCGCGAGCACCCCCATGGCTGCCGCCACCGACGGACGCGACGCCATCGTCGCCGTCGGTATGAACGGCGAGCCGCTGCCCGCCGAGCACGGGTTCCCCGCCCGCCTGGTCGTGCCGGGCCTCTACGGGTTCGTCTCGGCGACGAAGTGGCTCACCGGGCTCACCGCCACCACGTACGCCGCGGACCAGGCGTACTGGACCAAGCGCGGCTGGGCCACCGACGCCCCGGTGCGCACGATGGCGAGGATCGACGTGCCGCGGCCGCTGTCGACGGTGCCCGCCGGGCGCGTGGCCGTCGCGGGCGTGTGCTGGGCCCAGCACCGCGGCATCGACGGCGTCGAGGTGCAGGTGGACGACGGCGACTGGCGGCCGGCCCGGCTCGGCGCGGTGCCCAGCGACGACACGTGGCGGCAGTGGGCGATCGCGTGGGACGCCACCCCCGGGCGCCACACCCTGCGGGCCCGGGCCACCGACGCCACCGGGACGACGCAGCCGCAGGCCCGGCTCACGCCCTTCCCCAGCGGAGCCCAGGGCTGGCACGAGATCGTCGTCACCGTCTCCTGAGCTCCGGCGCGTCAGGGGGCCAGCAGCGCCGACACCAGGGCCGACTCGGTGAAGTCGGCGTACTGCTCGACGGTCAGGCCGCGCCGCAGCACCAGCAGCTCGTAGAGCACCGGTGCGGTGTAGGTCCACATGACGGTGGCCGCGTCGTCCACGGTCAGGCCCGGGCGCAGGTGGCCGCCCTCGGCGAAGCGCCGCGCGTTGTCGGTCATGCGGTCCAGGCGGGCCTGCTCGATCTCCTCGTACAGGTCCGCCATCTGCGGGTCGCCGACGCCGGCGTCGCGCACCAGCAGCTCGACGGGGGCCACGCGCGGCGCCACCTCCATCGCCAGCCTGGTCCAGCCGTGGATGATCCGGCGCGGGTCGGCCTCGGTGGCGGTGAGGTGGTCGGAGCGCCGCTCGGCCGGCACCGGCCCGGCGCCCTCCAGCCCGGCCGCCACGATCGCGCGCACCAGCCCCGGCTTGCCGCCGAACGCCTTGTAGACGGTCTCGACCGACACCTGCGCGTCGCCGGCGATCGCGGCCACGGTGGTGGTCGCGTAGCCGTCGCGCAGGAAGCGCTCGCGCGCCACCTCCACGATGCGCGCCCGAGTCCGCTCGGCCTGCGCGCGCCGGCCCCGGGAGTCGTAGCGGCGGGGGCCCGGCGACGCCTTCTCCTGCGGGGGGTTGACGGCGTCCTCCTTCTGTTCCATAGTGCTGTATCCGATACAGCGAACAGTAACACACGACTGGAGGGGATCCCGACCATGACCACGGACCCGCGCCCCGCGGCGCTGCTCGAGCGGCTGACCGCGGCGACCAACGCCCACGACCTCGACGCGCTGGTGGACTGCTTCGCGCCCGACTACGTCAACGAGACCCCGGTGCACCCGGAGCGGGGCTTCACCGGCGCGGACCAGGTGCGGCGCAACTGGACCCAGATCTTCGCCGCCGTGCCCGACGTGCACGCGGAGGTGATCCGCAGCGCCGTCGACGGCGACACCGTGTGGGCGGAGATGGAGCACCGCGGCACGCGCCCGGACGGCTCGCCGCACCTCATGCGCGGCGTCCTGGTGCTCGGCGTGCCGGACACCCGTGCGACATGGGCCCGCTTCTACCTCGAGCCGGTGGTGGCGGGCGGCCCGGGCATCGACGAGGTCGTGCGCACGACGGTCGCGGGGCGGGCCGCACCGTGATCGTCGTGGCCGGCGGCACGGGCCGGCTGGGCCGGCTGCTCGTCGGCCGGCTGGCCGCCCGCGGCGAGCGGGTCCGCGTGCTCACCCGCGACCCGCGACGGGTCTCCGGCCTCGACGACGGCGTCGAGCTGGTCGCGGCCGACGTGCGGGACGCCACCGCGGTGAGGCGCGGCCTCGACGGCGCCCAGGTGGTGGTGTCCGCGGTCCACGGCCTCACCTCCCCCGGCGGCCCCCGGGCGGTCGACCGTGACGGCAACCGCCACCTCGTCGACGCCGCCGCGCAGGTGGGCGCCGACGTCGTCCTGGTCTCGGTGCTCGGGGCGGCGCCGGACAGCCCGGTGGAGCTCTTCCGCATGAAGCACGCCGCGGAGGCGCACCTGCGCGCCAGCGGCGTGCCCGCGACGGTCGTGGCCCCGACCGCCTACCTCGAGATGTGGATCGACCTGCTCGCCACGTCGGCCCGGCGCGGCGGCCGTCCCGTGGTGCTCGGGCGCGGCCGCTCGCGGGTGAACTTCGTCTCCGTGCTCGACGTCGCGGCCCTGGTCGACGCGGTGGTGTCGGACCCGGACGCGCGGGGGCGCACCCTGCCGGTGACGGGCCCGGAGAACCTCACCCTGCTCGAGCTGGCCGCAGCGGTGCAGCGCTCGGCCGGCCGCAGCGCCGCGCCGCGCACCGTGCCCCCCGCGGTGATCCGCGTGGTCGCGGGCAGCGCCGGCCGGATCGTGCCCAGCCTGGGCCGCGTCCTGGGCACCGCCCTGGCGATGGACGCCGGCGACCGCCCGGCCGGGCTCACCGACGTGCGCGACCGGTATCCCGGCGTCCCCTGCACGAGCCTGGACGACGTCCTGGCCGCGCCGCTCTCCCCCTGACGCCGCCGATCGACAACCAGGGTTGACAGATGACAACCCTGGTTGACACCGTGAGCGCATGACACCTCGACTCTCCGACGACGAGCTGCTGCGCAGGCTGGTGGAGGTGCGCGCGGAGGCGCTGCGCCACCACGCCGAGGCGCAGCGGCTGCACGCCGAGCGGCGGCGCCTGCTCGAGACCCTCACGGCCCGCGGGCACAGCCAGGCCGACCTCGCCCGTGAGCTCGGCGTGTCGCGCCAGGCGGTCCAGAAGATGCTCGCCGGCTGAGCCGACGCGCGCCGCACGGCGATCCCGGCCCGATCCGACCCATCCGGACCGGCCGCGGCTCCGAACGAGGGGTGTCCGCCCACCCGGGCGGACCGGGCGCCCAGCGCGTCCCCGAGACCCCCACAGGGAGCAGCTCATGACCCGCACCGTCCTGCGTCGCCGGGCGGCGATCGCCACCGCCGCCGTCGCCTTCCCCCTCACCCTCGCCGCCTGCGGCTCGTCGGCCAGCACCACCACGGCCTCGACGCCGGCCGCGAGCACGCCGATGCCGGCGTCGTCCTCCCCCGCGCCCGCGACGTCGTCCGCGGCGCCGTCGGCCGCCGACGCGGTGTTCGGGTCGGCCTGCTCGGCGGTGCCGGCCTCCGGCCCCGGAAGCTTCGACGGCATGGCGGTCGACCCCGTCGCGACCGCGGCGTCGCACAACCCGGTGCTCTCGACGCTCGTCTCGGCGGTGTCGAAGGCCGGCCTGGTCGACTCCCTCAACAGCGCGGACGGCATCACCGTGTTCGCCCCGGTCAACGACGCCTTCGGCAAGCTGCCCAAGGCCACGCTCGACAAGGCGCTCGGCGACCCGAAGGGCCTGCTCACCACGGTGCTGACCTACCACGTCGTCCCCGGCCGCCTCTCGCCGTCGCAGCTCGACGGGATGCACAAGACCCTCGAGGGCGCGACGCTCGACGTCACGGGCTCGGGTGACAGCTTCACCGTCAACGGCTCGGCGAAGGTCGTGTGCGGCAACGTCCAGACGGCGAACGCGACCGTGTACCTCATCGACGGCGTGCTGCTGCCGAAGTGACCGGCCGACCTCTGACACGCTGATGCCGATGCGTCCCACACCCGCCTCGTCCTCCCCCGGCCCCGCGCCGGGGGAGGACGAGGCAGCGCTGCTCACCTCGCTGCTCACCCGCTCCAGCCGCGGCGACGAGGCGGCCTTCGCCGAGCTGTACGACCGCACGAGCTCCCGCGTCTACGGCGTCGCACGCCGTGTGGTGCGCGACCCGGCGCAGGCCGAGGAGGTGGCCCAGGAGGCCTACCTCGAGATCTGGCGCCAGGCCGCCCGCTACCAGCCGGCCCGCGGCGGCCCGCTCGCCTGGATGCTCACGATCGTGCACCGTCGGGCCGTCGACCGGGTGCGGTCCGCCCAGTCGGCGCGCGAGCGCGACACCCGGTTCGCCGCCCTGGGCGAGGGACCGGAGTACGACGTGGTCGCGAGCGTCGCGGAGACGACACTGGAGGCGGCGCGGGTGCGCCGCGCCCTGACCACCCTGACCGAGGTGCAGCGCGAGGCGCTGACCCTCGCCTACTACGGGGGCTACACGCACCGCGAGGTCTCCGAGCTGCTCGACGTGCCGCTCGGGACCGTCAAGACCCGCATGCGCGACGGCTTGATCCGCCTGCGCGACACCCTGGGGGTGGAGGCATGACCGGCGACTCCCCGGACATCCACGCGCTGTCCGGCGCCTACGCGCTCGACGCGCTCGACCCTGACGAGCGCGCCGCGTTCGAGGACCACCTGCGCTCGTGCGCGTCCTGCCGCGACGAGGTCTCCTCGTTCCGCGCCGCCACCGCGGCGCTCGCCCAGGACGCGGCCACCGCGCCGCCCGACAGCCTGCGGGCCGCGGTGCTCAGCGGGATCCGCGACGTGCGGCCGCTGCCGCCCGTGGTGGAGGCCGGTGCTCCCGAGGACACGACCGCCGTCGAGGGTCCTCGCGAGGCCGGCAGCCCGGCCGAGCCGGCCGACGACGCCGGGCCGGGCGACGCGCCCGTCCCCCTGCGCCGCGCGCAGCGGCGCCCCGGCCGGTGGCTCCAGGTCGCGGCCGCGCTGCTCGCGGTCCTGTCCGTGGGCGCCACCTGGCGCGCGGTGAGCCTCGACCGCCAGCTGGGCTCGGTGACGGCGGCCGCCGCCGACGTGACCGCGGTGCTCACCGCCCCGGACGCCACGACCGTGAGCGCACCGGTGGCCACGGGCGGCCGAGCCGCAGTGGTGTCCTCGGCCTCGCAGGGCCGCGCCGTGCTGGTCACCGACGGCCTGCCGCCGGCACCCGCGGGGCGCACCTACCAGATCTGGTTCATCACCGACTCCGGTGCCGCGTCGCCCGCCGGCTTCGTGCCCGCGGGCGAGCACACCGCGACCCTGCTCGCGGGCGACCTCGGGTCGGCCGGCGCCGTGGGGGTCACGGTCGAGCCGGACGGCGGCTCGCCGCAGCCGACGACGCAGCCGGTCTACTCCGTGAGCGTCTGACCCCCTGCACACGCACGCGGGCCGGCACCGGGAAGGGTGCTGGCCCGCGTCGCGTCGGGTCGGGGCCGGCAGCCGTGCCGGCCGGGTCGCTCAGGCGTTGATCCGGATGAGCTTCTTGTTGACGAACTCCTCCATGCCGTAGCGGCCGAGCTCGCGGCCGAAGCCGGAGGCCTTCACGCCGCCGAAGGGCAGCTCGACGCCGTCGGCCGCGACGCAGTTGACGAACACCATGCCGGCCTCGATCTGGTCGGCCACGCGGGTCGCCTGCTCGGCGTCGTTGGTGAACACGTAGCTGCCCAGGCCGTACTCGGTGTCGTTCGCGATGCGGATGGCGTCCGCCTCGTCGGCGGCCTTGTAGACCTGCGCGATCGGGCCGAACAGCTCCTGCCCGTAGGCGGAGTTGCCGGGCTGCACCTGGGTGAGGACGCCGCCGCGCACGAAGTTGCCCTCGCGCTCGCCGCCCACGAGCTCGGCGCCGTCGGCGACCGCCTGCGCGACCTGCTGCTCGAGCCGGTCGGCCGCGAGGGCGGAGGACAGCGGGCCGTAGGCCGTGTCCTCGGCGGACGGGTCGCCGTACTGCATGCCCGTCACCGCGGCGGTGAACTTGGCGACGAACTCGTCGTAGAGGCCGTCGACCACGATGAAGCGCTTGCCGGCGTTGCAGGCCTGCCCGGCGTTGTCCATGCGCGCGGTGACCGCGGCCTCGACGACGGAGTCCATGTCGTCGGTGGCCAGCACGAGGAACGGGTCGCTGCCGCCGAGCTCGAGCACGACCTTCTTGAGGTGGCGGCCGGCCTGCTCGGCGACGGCGGCGCCGGCACGGCCGGAGCCCGTGAGCGAGATGCCCTGGACGCGCGGGTCGGCGATGAGGTTCGAGACCTGGTCGTTGGTCGCGTAGATGTTGATGTAGGCGTCGGCGTGCACGCCGGCGTCGCGGAAGATCTGCTCGATCGCCGCCGCCGACTCCGGGCACTGCGGCGCGTGCTTGAGCAGCACGGTGTTGCCGATGATCAGGTTCGGGCCGGCGAAGCGGGCGACCTGGTAGTAGGGGAAGTTCCACGGCATGATCCCGAGCAGGACGCCCACGGGGCTGCGGCGGATGACCGCGGTGCCCTCGCCCGCGAGCAGCTCGATCGGCTCGTCGGCCAGGAACTTCTCGGCGTTGTCGGCGTAGTACTCGTAGATCGCCGCGCTGAACTCGACCTCGCCCACGCCCTGCGCGACGGGCTTGCCCATCTCGCGGGAGATGATCTCGCCGAGCTCCTGCTTGCGCTCCTCGTGCAGCTGGCCCACCCGCCGGATCAGGGCGGCGCGCTCGGCGACGGTGGTGTCGCGGCCCCACGGGCCACGGGCGGCGTGCGCCCGGGCCACGGCGCTGTCGAGATCGGCGTCGCCGATCGTCGGGTACTCCTTGAGCACGGAGCCGGTCGCGGGGTTCACGACGGCGTAGTCGGCCATGGGGGTGTTCCTCTCGATGTCGAGTGCCACGGGGTGGTGCTCGCCCGGCGGGTCCGCGCAGCGGGCTGGCACGCTCCCTCACCTTAGCCCCCGAGGTTCGGTTATCGATAGACCGAAGCACCCGGCACGACAGAATCCGCAACGAAACGACACGTTCACCACGGAATCACTTGCCAGCAGGTGTCCGGATGATTCACGATGCTGGGCGTGGTGACCCGCGAACGGATGGCTCATGTCGGCCTCGACGACGTGAGCAAGGCGATCATCGACCAGCTCCAGGAGGACGGTCGACGACCCTATGCCGCCATCGGCAAGGCCGTGGGCCTGTCCGAGGCGGCGGTGCGCCAGCGCGTCCAGCGGCTCATCGAGTCCGGCGTCATGCAGATCGTGGCCGTCACCGACCCGTTGCAGGTCGGGTTCCCCCGCGCGGCGATGATCGGCGTCCGGGTCGAGGGCGACGTCGAGGCCGTCGCCGACGCCATGGCGGCGATGACCGAGGTGGACTACCTCGTCATCACCGCGGGCGGGCACGACATCCTCGCCGAAGTCGTGTGCGAGGACGACGACCACCTCCTCGAGGTGGTCAACCGCCGCATCCGGGCCATCCCCGGCGTGCGCCACACGGAGACCTTCGTCTACCTGAAGCTCCGCAAGCAGATCTACACCTGGGGTACCAGATGACCAGCACACCGCAGTACGTCACCGAGTCCGGCGCCGACGCCCTGGCAGACCGGGCGCGCGACCACCTCTGGATGCACTTCACGCGGCACTCCGTCTACGAGAACGGCGGCCACGTCCCCGTGATCGTGCGCGGCGAGGGCGCCTACGTGTGGGACGACCAGGGCCGCCGCTACCTCGACGGCCTCGCCGGCCTGTTCACCGTGCAGGCCGGCCACGGCCGCGCCGAGCTGGCCGAGGCCGCGGCCAAGCAGATGCAGGAGCTCGCCTTCTTCCCGCTGTGGTCCTACGCGCACCCGAAGGCGATCGAGCTCGCCGAGCGGCTCACGCACTACACCCCCGGCGACCTCAACCGCGTGTTCTTCACCACCGGCGGCGGCGAGGCGGTCGAGTCCGCCTGGAAGCTGGCCAAGCAGTACTTCAAGCTCACCGGCAAGCCCATGAAGCACAAGGTGATCAGCCGTTCCGTGGCCTACCACGGCACGCCGCAGGGCGCCCTGTCGATCACCGGCATCCCGGACGCCAAGAAGTACTTCGAGCCCCTGGTGCCCGGCGCCTTCCGCGTGCCCAACACGAACTTCTACCGCGCCGAGCAGCACGCCGACGACATCGAGGCCTTCGGCCGCTGGGCCGCCGACCGCATCGCCGAGGCGATCGAGTTCGAGGGCCCGGAGACCGTCGCCGCCGTCTTCCTCGAGCCCGTGCAGAACTCCGGCGGCTGCTTCCCGCCGCCGCCCGGCTACCTCGAGCGCGTCCGCGAGATCTGCGACCGCTACGACGTGCTGCTCGTGGCGGACGAGACCATCTGCGCCTTCGGCCGCATCGGCGAGATGTTCGCCATGTCGCGCTTCGGCGTCACGCCGGACATCATCACGACGGCCAAGGGCATGACCTCCGGCTACGCGCCCATCGGCGCGATGATCGTCAGCGACCGGCTGTTCGAGCCGTTCCGGCACGGGACGACCTACTTCCCGCACGGCTACACCTTCGGCGGCCACCCGGTGTCCGCAGCGGTGGCGCTGGCCAACCTCGACCTGTTCGAGCGCGACGGCCTCAACCAGCACGTGCGCGACAACGAGGACGCCTTCCGCGCCACCCTCGAGCGCCTGCTCGACCTCGACATCGTCGGCGACGTCCGCGGGGCCGGGTACTTCTACGGCATCGAGCTGGTGAAGGACAAGGCGACCAAGGAGACCTTCGACGAGGAGGAGTCCGAGCGGCTGCTGCGCGGGTTCCTGTCCAAGGCGCTCTTCGACGCCGGGCTGTACTGCCGCGCCGACGACCGCGGCGACCCGGTGATCCAGCTCGCGCCGCCGCTGATCCTCGAGCAGCCGCAGTTCGACGAGATCGAGCAGATCCTGCGCTCGGTGCTCACCGAGGGCATGCGGATCCTCTAGCACCCGCCGGAAGGGGTCCGCGTCCGCCAGGACGGCGGGCCCCTTCTCGCACACCGCACCACCCGCAGGCCCACGCCACGACCCGAGGGACCACGCCATGAGCACCCCCACGCCGCCGCCGCTCGGGTCGAGCGAGCGCACGCGCGTACGCCGGCTGCCGGAGAAGGCCCGCACCGACCGGCAGGCGCTGCACGACGTGCTCGACGCCGGCCTGGTCGCGCACGTCGCCGTCGTCGACGACGGCCAGCCGTTCGTGGTGCCGGTGGCCTACGCCCGCGACGGCGAGCGCGTGCTCTTCCACGGCAGCACGGGATCCCGGCTGTTCCGCTCCCTGGCCGAGGGCGCGCCCACGTGCCTCACGGTCACGCTGCTCGACGGCCTGGTGCTCGCGAGGTCGGCGTTCGAGAGCTCCATGCACTACCGCGGCGCCATGGTGCTCGGCACCGCCACGGTGCTGGAGGACGCCGAGAAGGACGCGGCACTGCGCCTCATCTCCGACCACCTCCTGCCGGGCCGCTGGGACGACATCCGGCCGCCGTCGCGCAAGGAGCGGGTGGCCACGCTGGTGCTCGCCCTTCCGCTCGACGAGGCCAGCGTGAAGGTGAGCGCCGGGCCGCCGGACGACGCCGAGGAGGACGTCGACCGGCCGGTGTGGGCCGGCGTCGTCCCGCTGCGCGAGGTGTTCGGGGAGCCCGAGCCCGACGAGCGCGGCGCGGCGTTCCCGGTGCCCGCCTACGTGCGGGAGTGGCGGCGGTGAGCGCGCGCGCAGCGGGCTACCGCGGCCTGTCGTTCTGGTGGGACTCGCTGCCCGACGAGCTCGCCGGGCCGCCGCGGCCGGCATTGCCGGGCCCCATGGTCGCCGACGTCGCGATCGTGGGCGCGGGGTTCACCGGCCTGTGGACGGCGTACTACCTGGCGAAGGCCGACCCGTCGCTGAAGGTCGTCGTGCTCGAGGCGGAGACCGCGGGGTTCGGCGCGAGCGGGCGCAACGGGGGCTGGGCCTCGGCCCTGTTCCCGACGAGCCTGGCCAAGGTGGCCGCCGCGTCGTCCCGCGAGGCGGCCGTGGCGCTGGACCGGGCCATGGTGGACACCGTCGACGAGGTGGGCCGCGCGACCGCGGCCGAGGGCATCGACTGCCACTTCCGCAAGGGCGGCACCGTCGTGCTGGCCCGCACCCCCGTGCAGCTCGAGCGGGCCCGCACCGAGGTGGCCGAGCAGCGCTCGTGGGGGTTCGGGCCCGAGCGGCTCGACCTGCTCGACGCCGACGCGGCCCGGGCGCGGCTGGGCGCGACCGACGTCCTGGGCGCCACCTACACGCCCGACTGCGCCTCGATCCACCCGGCCCGGCTCGTCCGTGGCTTGGCCCTCGCGGTGGAGCGGCTCGGCGTCGTCGTCCACGAGGGCACCCGGGTGACGTCGATCGAGCCCGGGGTGGTGCGCACCACGCGCGGGGACGTCGTGGCCGCGCGCGTCGTGCGGGCCACCGAGGCGTGGTCGTCGCAGCTGCCGGGATCGCGCCGCGACGTCGCGCCGGTGTACTCCCTCGTGCTGGCCACCGAGCCGCTGCCCGCGTCGTTCTGGGACGAGGTGGGGCTGCGCCACGGGGAGACCTTCGCCGACCACCGCCACCTCATCATCTACGGGCAGCGCACCGCCGACGACCGCCTGGTGTTCGGCGGCCGCGGCGCGCCCTACCACCTGCGCTCGCGCATCCGGCCCGAGTTCGACCGCGAGCCGGCGGTGTTCGCCGAGCTCTGGCGCGTGCTGCGCGACCTGTTCCCCGCCGTCGAGGGCCACGCCGTGACCCACACGTGGGGCGGCCCGCTGGGCATCCCGCGCGACTGGTTCCCGTCCGTGGGCCTCGACGAGACCACGGGGATCGGCTGGGCCGGCGGCTACGTCGGCGACGGCGTGGCCTCGAGCAACCTCGCCGGGCGCACCCTCGCCGACCTCGTGCGCGGCGAGCGCAGCGACATCACGCGGCTGCCGTGGGTCAACCACCGCTCGCCCGCGTGGGAGCCCGAGCCGCTGCGCTGGCTCGGCGTCAACCTGGGCCTGCGGGTCATGGGCTCGGCCGACGGCGCCGAGGAGCGCACGGGCAAGCCGTCGCGGCGGGCCGAGCTGTTCGCGCCGTTCCTCGGCGGGCACTGACCGACGCCGGCCACCAGGCCGGCTAGGCCAGCGGCTGCACGTCGCCGGAGCGCACGAGCGCGAGCGCCCGCCCCGGCGTGGGGTCGAACACCTCCATCAGCAGGGGCGTGCCGGGGAAGGCGAAGAACACCGAGTCCGGGGTGGCCGCCGGGGCCACCACGAGCGCGCCGCCGGCGAGCCTCTGCGACTGCGCCCCCGCGGCCTTGGCGGCCGCCTGCACCACGGCGTAGGCGTCGGCGTTCTCGTACGTGCCGATCGTGAGGTAGGGCGTGCGCGACCCGGGCCGCTCGCCCTCGGGCAGGTAGCGCACGTAGACGTCGGTGCCGTCGACGGTGACCTCCCACCGCGCGAGGCCGCGCGGCCCGGCCCAGTAGACCGCGTGGCCGGAGGAGGCGACGACGCCGGCGAGCCCGTCGTGGGTGAGCAGCACCGGCCCGGACGACGACGGCGCCGCCGGGCCGTCGCCGCGCGAGGACGCCCAGGTCCAGCCCAGGACGCCGACCACCGCGAGCAGCACCACGGCCAGCACGAGCGCGGCGGCGCGCCGCCCCGGCCGGCGCCGGTCGCCGGGCGTGTCCGGGTCCCGGTCGGGGTCCGTGGCGGACGGGCCGGGCCGGGCGGAGGCGAGGCCGGCACCGCTCGTCACGGAGTCCGCGCCGCCCATGCGGCGCACGCTACCGCCGGTGCCGCGCGGACCGTGCGACGCGCGCCGTCGCGCCGTCGGGGTCGGCCGTTCGGTCACTTCCCGTCGTCCTCCGGTCACTCGCCGCGCACGGGCTCGGACGCGGCCCCTACCGTCGTCGGCGGGGCGCAGAGAGGGATCCGTCATGCACGTCCACCCCCTGCGGCAGCCCGGGACCGAGCCCGCCGACCCCGGCGCGGGCCCCCGCCGCCCCGCCCTCCCCCGCTCCCGCGGCCTCGCGGCCGGCGTCCTGGTGCTGCTCGCCGCCGGCGCGCTCGCCGCGCCCGCGCTCGCGGCCTCCCGCGGCGAGGCGGCCACCGCCGCGAGCACCGCCCACCCGCTCGGCACCCTGTTCGTGTGCGCCGCCCCGGGCAGCCGCGCGCTCTCGCTCGCGTGGTCGTTCACCGCCTGCCCGGCCGGGGCGACGAAGTACGCCGTCACCCGCGCCGCCGGGCCCGAAGGTGCGACCGGACCGACCGGACCGGCCGGGCCGGCGGGCGCGACCGGGCCCACCGGACCCGCGGGTCCGCAGGGAGCGCCGGGCGAGACCGGAGCCACCGGGCCGACCGGGCCGTCGGGACCGGCCGGGCCCACCGGCGCGACGGGCGAGGCGGGGCCGGCCGGTCCGGCGGGCGCCGCGGGGCCGGTCTACGCCCCGGCGGGCACGCTGCGCACCGACCAGCACGTCGTCACGGGCTCCGGGGGCACGGGCGTCCCCTCCGGCATCTCGTACGTCCCGCTGTCCGGCGCGGCGGCGTTCACCGGCGCGTCGTCGTACTTCTGCGCCGTGTCGTCCTCGGACGCGCTCAACCCCGTGCAGGTCAGCTACACCAGCGGTGCGGAGTTCCGCGTCACGGCGCTCAGCGGCGAGGCCCCGGTGTCGTTCACCTACGTGTGCGTCGGCAGCTGAGCCACGGGCGCGCGCCCGAGGCTTGAATATTGGATCCAATATGCCTAGCCTCGGGCGCACACCCAGCCGAGGAGCCGCCATGACGCCCGCACCGCAGTCCCCCTTCGCCCTGCTCGACCTCGACGGCCTGCTCGACGACGAGGAGCGCGCGATCCGCGACGTGGTGCGCCAGTACGTCGAGGACCGCATCCGCCCCGAGGTGGGCGACTGGTTCGAGGCGGGGTCGATCCCCGCGCGCGAGCTGGCCCGCGAGATGGGCGGCATGGGGCTGCTCGGGATGCACCTCGAGGGCTACGGCTGCGCCGGCACGAACGCGGTGTCCTACGGCCTGGCCTGCCTCGAGCTCGAGGCGGGCGACTCCGGCATCCGCTCGCTGGTGAGCGTGCAGGGGTCGCTGGCCATGTACGCGATCCACGCGTTCGGCTCCGAGGAGCAGCGCCAGGAGTGGCTGCCCCGCATGGCCACCGGCGAGGCGATCGGCTGCTTCGGGCTCACCGAGCCCGACTTCGGCTCGAACCCCGGCGGCATGCGCACCTACGCCAAGCGCGACGGCGACGACTGGGTGCTCGACGGCACCAAGATGTGGATCACCAACGGCACCGTCGCCGACGTCGCGGTGGTGTGGGCCCGCACCGACGACGGGATCCGCGGGTTCGTGGTGCCCACGTCGACGCCGGGGTTCAGCGCCCGGGAGATCCACAAGAAGCTCTCGCTGCGGGCGTCGGTGACGGCCGAGCTCGTGCTCGAGGGCGTGCGCCTGCCCGCCGACGCCGTGCTCCCCGGCGTCCGCGGCCTGCGCGGCCCGCTCTCGTGCCTGTCCGAGGCGCGGTTCGGGATCGTGTTCGGCACGCTCGGCGCCGCCCGCGACTGCCTCGAGACGGCGATCTCCTACGCGATCGACCGCGAGCAGTTCGACAAGCCGATCGCCGGGTTCCAGCTGACCCAGAAGAAGCTGGCCGACATGGCGCTCGAGCTCGACAAGGGGTTCCTGCTCGCCCTGCACCTCGGCCGGCTCAAGGACGCGCACACCCTCCGCCCTGAGCAGGTGAGCGTGGGGAAGCTCAACAACGCGCGCGAGTCGCTGGCCATCGCGCGTGAGTGCCGGTCGATCCTCGGCGGCAACGGGATCACGCTCGAGTACCCGGTGATCCGGCACATGAACAACCTCGAGTCGGTGTTCACCTACGAGGGCACCAACGAGATGCACACGCTCGTGGTGGGCGAGGCGCTCACGGGCATCGCCGCCTACCGCTGATGACGGGCACCGCCGGCGCGGGCGCGCTGTCCGACCTGCTCGTCGCCGACTTCTCCCGGGTGCTCGCCGGTCCGTACGCCACGATGCTGCTCGGCGACCTCGGCGCCGACGTCGTGAAGGTCGAGCGCCCCGGCGCGGGCGACGACACCCGTCACTGGGGGCCGCCGTACGCCGCGGACGGCACGGCGACGTACTTCACCGGCGTCAACCGCAACAAGCGCTCGGTGGCGATCGACCTCGGCACCGCCGAGGGACTGGCGCGGGCGCGCGACCTCGCCCTGCGGGCCGACGTGATGGTCGAGAACTTCAAGCCCGGCACCCTCGAGCGCCTCGGCCTCGGCTACGACGACCTCGCCCGGGACAACCCCGGCCTCGTGCTGTGCTCGGTCAGCGGCTTCGGCTCCGGGGCCGGTCGCGACCTGCCCGGCTACGACCTGCTCGTGCAGGCGATGGGCGGCCTCATGTCGGTGACCGGGCCGGCGCCGGGCGAGCCGACGAAGGTGGGCGTGGCACTCGTCGACGTCGTCACCGGGCTGCACGCGGTCTACGGCATCCTCGCCGCGCTGCACCACCGCGTCGGCACGGGTCGCGGGCAGCACGTCGAGGTCAACCTGCTCTCGTCGCTGCTCTCCGCCATGGTCAACCAGTCCTCGGCCTACGCCGCGGGCGGCGTGGTGCCGGGGATCCTCGGCAACGACCACCCCTCGATCACGCCCTACGCCGTCTACGCCACGGCCGACCGGCCGCTCGTGCTGGCAGTGGGCAACGACCGCCAGTTCCGCGCCCTGGCCGAGGTGCTGGGCGTGGCGCCGCTGGCCGACGACCCGCGCTACGCGACGAACCCCGAGCGCGTCGCCCACCGCGACGAGGTGCGCGCCGCCCTCGAGGAGGTGCTGCGCACCCGTGGCGCCGACCACTGGCAGGCGCGTCTCACGGCGGCCGGCGTGCCGTGCGGGCCGGTGAACGACCTGCGCGAGGCGTTCGCGCTCGCGGAGTCGCTCGGCCTCGACCCCGTGGTGCGGGTGCCCGGCAGCGAGGTGGCCCAGGTGGCCAACCCGCTGCGCCTGTCCGGGACGCCGGCGGCCTACCGGCTGCCGCCCCCCGCGCTCGGGGAGCACGGGTGAGCACCGCCTCCGTGCGCCCGCCCACCACGACCGAGGCGGTGCTCGACGCCGTGCGCCGCATGCTGGTCACCGGGGAGATCGCGCCCGGGTCCCCCGTGCGGCAGGAGGCGCTCGCCGAGCAGCTCGGCGTCTCCCGGGTGCCGCTGCGCGAGGCGCTCAAGGTGCTCGAGGGCGAGGGCTCGGTGCGCTACCTCCCACGCCGCGGCTACGTCGCGAGCGAGCTGTCGGTGGACGACCTCGTGGAGGTCTACCGCCTGCGCGAGCTGCTCGAGGCCGAGGCCATCCGCGTCGCGGTGCCGCGCCTGACCTCGACCGACCTCGCGGCGCTGGCCGCCGCGGCCGCCGACGTCGACGCCGCGGGCAGCGCCGGCGACCTCGGGGCCATGACGGTCGCCAACCGCCAGTTCCACTTCCTGCTGTTCGACGCGGCGGCGATGCCGCGGCTCTCGCGCACGCTGCGCCAGCTGTGGGACGCCACCGACGTCTACCGCAGCGTCTACTTCGCCGGCGTCACCAACCGCCGGCGGGTGCGGCACGAGCACCGCGCGCTGCTCGCCGCGCTGCGCTCCGGCGACGCCGAGGCCGCCGTCGCGGCGCAGCACGCGCACCGGGCCAACTCGGTGACCGCCGTGACTGCTGCACTGGGCCGCCGCTGACCCGGCCGCGTCCCGCGGCTGTCCCGGCTCCCCCGGCGGTCAGGGCGCCGCGACCGGCTCCACGGAGCGGCGCATCACGCAGTTGCCGCTGCCCTTGCTGCGGACGTACTCGAAGCCGGCCCGCTCGAACAGCTCCCGGGTCCCGTCGTAGAGCACCGACTTCCGCTTCCCGCCCGCGTCGTGCGGATACCCCTCGACCAGGCCGCCGCCGGCGTCGGCGATCAGGTCGAGCGCGCCCCGCAGGGCGAGGATCGACAGCCCCCGCCGCCGGTGGGCCTTGTCGACGAAGATGCAGGTGATCCGGTAGTCCGGGAGGACGTCGAGCTCCTGCTCGTACTGCTTGCGGTGGTAGATGTTCGGCAGCTCCTCGGGCGACCCGAACTGGCACCAGGCGACCACCTCGCCCTCGTGCATCACCAGCGCCGCGTGGGCGCGGCCCTCGTCGACCAGGCGGCACTTGAGCGCGCGGTTGGCGTCGTAGCTGCGCTCCTTCTCCGAGCTCATGGTGTGGAACCACGTGCACCAGCACCCGCCGAACACGCCGTTGTGCCGCTCCACCATCCGCGCGAACGCGTCCCACGTCCCCGGCTCCAGCGCCCGCACCGAGTACTCGCCCACGGTTCCTCCCACGTCGCCCGCACCCGCCGCCGGGCCGGTGCGCGGCGCGGCCCGTGCCTGTCCGACTCGTCGCGATGATGCCGCACGCAGGTCCTGCACGCCGAGGGTCCGTCCGGCCGCGGCGAATCCCTGCGGCGGCTCGGGACCACGGCGTGGCAGGGTGACGACGTGACCGGGGCGGACGGGGAGGCTGCGTCCCGGCCGGCCAGACGGGCGTGGCGCGACGACCTCCGGCTGCTGCGCCGTCGCGACCTCGGCCTGGTGCTGGTCTCGCGCCTGGTCTCGGACTTCGGCACCGGCATCGCGCCGATCGCGCTCGCGTTCGGCGTCCTCGCGCTGTCCGGTGGCGACGCCGGCTCGCTCGGGGTGGTGCTGCTGTGCGCCGCCCTGCCGCGAGTCGTGTTCCTGCTGCTCGGCGGGGTGATCGCGGACCGCGTCCGCAGCAGGGCACGCCTGATGGCGGGCGCCGAGGCCACAGCGGGGGCGGCCCACCTCGTCGCCGGCCTGCTGTTCATCAGCGGGCACGCGACGGTGCCCGCGCTCGCCGTGCTCGCGTTCGTCGGCGGATCGGCGGCGTCGGTCTACTACCCGACCAGCACCGGTCTGGTCCCCCACCTCGCCACCGGCGAGGACCTGCAGTCGGCCAACGCGCTGATGCGCCTGTCGACCAGCATCGCCGGCATCCTCGGCACGGCCACGGGGGGCGTCCTCGTCGCCGTCGTGGGACCCGGCTGGGGCCTCGTCGTCGATGCGGCCACCTACGCCGTGTCGGCGGTGCTGCTGAGCCTGGTGCGCGCCGGGGTGCGCACCGGCGAGCCCGCACAGGCCCGCACCTCGATGCTCGGCGACCTGCTCCACGGCTGGCGCGAGTTCACCTCGCGGCGCTGGGTGTGGCTCATCGTTCTGCTGTTCGCCCTGTCGAACTTCGGCTTCACCGCAGCCATCGGGGTCCTCGGTCCCGTGCTGTCCTTGGAGGCGTTCGAGGGCGCGTCGAGCTGGGCGGCGGTGCTGGTCTCGTTCTCGCTCGGCACGCTCGTCGGTGTCGTCGTGGCCATGCGCCTCAAGCCCCAGCACCCGCTGCTGGTGGGGATGCTCGCCCAGGTGGTGATCGCGGCACCGCTGGTCGCCATGGCGGTGCCGACCTCGCTCCCGGTCCTGGTGGCGGTGTCGTTCGTGTGCGGGGTCGGCGTCGACGTCTTCGAGATCATGTGGACCACGTCGCTGCAGCAGCACGTGCCGCACGAGTCCCTGTCGCGCGTGTCCTCCTACGACTGGTTCGGCTCGCTGGCGCTCACCCCGGTCGCCCTCGCTCTCGCCGGACCGCTCGCGACCTGGCTGGGGCTGCAGGGGGCCCTGTGGCTGTGCGCCGGGCTCGGGGCGGCGGCATGCCTCGGCCTGCTCGACCCGCAGATCCGGAACCTGCGCGCCACGCCGTAGGGGCGCGCCCTCCCTGTTCCTGATCAAGGCTCAGGATCGATGAGCCGTTCGACACGCGGCAGGCCGAGCCGGGAATCAGAAGGGAGGCGCCTCGTCGGGCGGGTCGGGGTCCTCGGGTTCGAGCTCGCGCGCCGGGTTCGGGCGCGGGGGCGGGTGGATGTCGGCGGGGTCGGGGAGGTAGGGGCGGGGGGTGAGGGTGACGGTCTGGCCCCAGGCGGTGGTCCAGGTGGCGGAGCCGTCGGCGGTGGAGTTGGTGAGGTCGGCCAGGTGGGCGGTCTTGAGCTGGTGGTGGCGCCGGCACAGGCCGCCGCAGTTGGCGGCCGAGGACGGGCCGTCGGGGAACGGGACGGCGTGGTCCATCTCCAGGCGCGAGGTCGCGCGGGTGGTGCAGCC
>WGLY01000036.1 GCA_016125335.1 Frankiales bacterium | reverse complement strand
GGTTCAACCACCGACGACTGCACAGCTACTGCGCAGACATTCCGCCCGCCGAGTTCGAAGCCAACTACTACCGTCAGAGCGCCGGCCTGGAAGCCCTCCAGCCGGGAGAACCGAGCCTCCACTGAACCCGGGGCGGTTCAGGTCGTCGTTGTCGGCGGCGATGGCGGCGGCGCAGGCGTTGAGGACGCCGGTGATCGTGGACGGGTTGACGACGCAGTATGCGCAGTCGACGGCGAACCCGGATGGGACCGTGTCGGTGGATCAGTACGCGGGTCCGGTGCGGGTGCAGGGTTCGGATGGGGCGTGGTCGCCGATCGACACGACGCTGGCCGCGGCTGGGGATGGGTGGCTGGTCCCGAAGGCGGGGCAGGACGGTGTGGCGTTCTCCCCTGGCGGTCAGTCCAGTGACTGGCAGACTCTGGCGCGGTCGGGGTCGGGCTCTACGGCGATCTCGTATCTGTGGCGGGGTCCGTTGCCGGCGCCGGAGGTGTCGGGGGACACGGCGCGGTATGTCGCGGTGGTGCCGGGGGTGGATCTGGTCCTGACGGCGCGGAATGTGGGGTTTGAGTTCTCGGCGGTGTTCACGGCCCGCCCGACCGCGCCGGTGCAGCTGCCGTTCGCGGTGTCGACCGTGTCAGGTGTGAGCGCGAAGTTGGACTCGTCGGGGTCGGTGGTGTGGTCGTCGAAGTCGGGGTTCGTGGCGCAGTCGTCCGCGGCGCGGATGTGGGATGCCCGGGTCGGGGATGACGGGGCGCCGCTGGTGGAGGCGTCGGTGGCCTCCGGGATGCCCGCGGCCGGGTCGACGACGGTCCCGAACGTCACCCTGCCGGATGCGAATGTGGCGTTCCCGGTGCTGCCGGTGACCCCGGGCCAGGGCCCGGTCCCGGTGGGGGTGTCTCCTTCGCGGGTGGCGGGTCAGGGGCTGCCGGGGTCGGCCGCGGATGTGGCGGCGGTGCTCGCGACCCTGCCGGCGAGTGCCCGGGGCTGGGTGTTGTCCCCGTCGGTGTCGCTGTTGTCGGACCCGGCGACGGTGTTCCCGGTGACGGTGGACCCGACGGTGTCATCCAACCCGGACTTCGACACCTATGTGCTCAATGGGGACACCAATGACGAGTCGGGGTCGGCGTATCTGCGGTTCGGGCTGACCGGCACCGGGTTGGCGCGCTCGTTCCTGCAGTTCACCTCGTCGGGGATCGCGAACACGCACATCGACTCGGCGTCGCTGTCGTTGTATGAGTACGACGCCCCCACGTGCTCGCACAAGTCCTGGACGGTGTGGCACACCGGGGTCGCGGGCACGGGGACGCGGTGGACGAACCAGCCGACCTGGTACTCGCAGTGGGCGACCTCGACCGACACCCTCGGCTACAGCGGGTCCTGCCCCTCGGGCCGGATCTACGCCGACGTGACGTCGCTGATGCAGTCGATCGCGAGTTCTGGTGCCAACACGGTCGCGATGGGTCTTCGGGCGGCGTCGGAGACCGACGCGTTCGGCCGCAAGGGCGTGTACTCGATGAGCTACACCTACCCGCCGCTGCTCTCGGTCACCTATCACCACTTCCCCGGCCCTGCCCGCAAGACGGCGGCCACGCCGGCGGCCGTCGTGGGCGGCACGACCTATCTGGGGTCGTTGACGCCGTCGTTCGCGCCGGTGCTCTCCGACGCCGACGGGGCACAGGTCCGCACCCACCTGAAGGTGCTGGATTCGACGGGGACCACGACGCTGTGGGACGGCTACTCCGGGTACGCCTCTCCCGGTGACCGGGAACCGTGGCTGCAGATCCCGTCCGGGATCCTGTCCAACAACACGGACTACGTGTTCAAGTTGTGGGGCAACGACGGCACCCTGGACTCACCCGAGGTCAAGACCATCCCCGCCACGGTGGACACCACCATCCCTGCGGTGTCCGGGCTCTCGTGCGCGAGCAGCATCACCCTGGGCGGGTTCAAGCCGGCAGCACCCACCTCGACGGTGGCGTGCACGGCGTCCACGACCAGCGGGACCTCGGGCATCGCCGGGGCGGACGTGTTCCTCGACGGGGCGCCCGTGACCGCGTCGGTGGCGTCGGGAACGATCTCCTTCACCCTGCCTGCCGACATGGGCGCAGACCAGTGGCACCAGTTGTCCGTGTCCGCGACCAGCAACACTGGCGCCGCAAGCGCGGAGGACACGTCCCGGTTCGGGTTCGGTGATGGCGTGATCGACACCCAGGCACCGGCGGATGCGTCCTCGTTCGCCATCCCGATCACCATCCAGGCTGCCTCCGGCGTCTCGGCCGTTCTGCAGTACCAGGACCCCGCCACCGGGACCTGGACCACCGTCCCCGACGCCGACCTCATCGATGCCACGGGTGGGTCGGTCACCCAGCCACTCACCCTGTCCAGCTCCGGGTCCACCTATGCCTCCGGGCAGGTCACCTGGAAGATGGCGCAGACCTACACCGAGGACACAGTCGCCCAGGTCCGAGCCTGCCTGCAGCTGACCAGCGGGGCGGACTGCTCCACGACCACGAACACCGCATTCACCGCCCCGGAGCAGGTCACCCTCGACCGCTCGGGGAACGGGTCGGCCTCCACCACCGTCGGACCGTTCTCGGTGTCCTTGCTGACAGGGTCGGTGTCCCTGTCCGCCACTGACGCGGACCTGCCCTCGTGGGCCGGTGACGTGAGCGTGGGCCGGTCCTACCAGTCCTACCGCGCCACCCAGGACTCCATCTTCGGGAAGGGCTGGACCAGTGCTCTGCCGTCCGCGGTGGGCACGGACTGGACCCGGATCGAGGACGCCGGGGACTACGTGCTGGTCTATGACTCGAGCGACATCCCGGTCGCGTTCACCAAGACCGGCACCACGTACACGCCGGACGCGGACAACACGGACCTCACCCTGTCCTACACCGCCGGTGCCACGGGCACCCACGCCGAGTTCACCCTCGCCGAGCAGGACGGCACCAGCTCCACGTTCGACTACCCCACCACCGGTACGGCACCCACCGGAACCGCCACGTCCACCACGGCCTATCCGTTCACCTCCAGCACGAACAGCAACCTGTCCGGGTCGACCTCGACCTACACCATCGACTCCTCCGGCAACGTCACTCGGATCCTCGCGCCCCTCCCGCCCGGGGTGAGCGCGACCTCGTGCGCGTCCGGGTCGATGTCGGGATGGGTCCCCGGTTGCGCCGACCTCGTGCTCACCTATGACGGCAACCACCACGTGACCGCGATCACCGAGCGCGGCTACAGCCAGGCCGCCGGCGAGTCCGGCGCAGCCCAGACCCAGTTCACCGCCGACATGGCCTGCTTCCACTACGACACCAACGGCTACCTCGACACCACCTGGGACGCCCGCGAGCAGACCACCTCCACCGGCACCTGCTCCTACACCGACCGGATCCGGGCCACCGGCTACGGGTACGACGCGACAAGCCACCGCCTCACCACCATCACCCCGCCCGGGCTGCAGCCCTGGACCGTCGGCTACAACGGCACCGGCTACGCCACCACCGTCTCCCGCACCCACTCCGGCGGCGGCACCATCACGACCACGCTGGCCTACGGCGTCGACACCAGCAACACCACCGGGGACAGCCACCCCAACCTGTCAGCAGGCACGATCGCCACCTGGGCACCCGCCGACATGCTGCCCCCCGTCACCGCGACAGCGGTCTACCCGCCCGGGGCCAACACCAGCGACCTGCGCGACGCGGCCATCACCGCCCTGGACGCCCAGGGCCGCACCGTGTTCACGGCCGGGTTCTCCGGTACCAGCCAGGCCGGCTGGCACATCACCACCAGCCACTACGACGTCAACGGCAACCCCGACTGGTCCCTGACCGCCCACGACCGCGACATCGCCCTCGACAACTCGACCTACGCCAGCGACTGGGCGGCGCTCGGCCTGCCGACCAGCACACCCACCGCCGACGTCGCTGACGCCCTGGCCAGCAAGACCGTCTACCAGCAGCTCGCCGCCGACGGGGTCTGGGACGCCACCGACACGTACGGCCCGATGCACCTGATCACCGTCGGCGAGGACACCGCCCCCGGTCGCACCCACATACGTTCCACCTACGGAACGTCCACCGCAACCACCGCGCCGACGAACTCCACCGTGACGACCACCGCCCCCACCCACACCGTGCTCACCACCACCGTCGGCGCCACCGCAGGGGCCTCGATCACCGGGGATAACTACGCCACCGTGTCCACCGTCACCAACGCCTACGGCATCCCCGACGGATCCGGCGGCTACCTCAACGACGGATGGCTTCTGCGAACCCCCATGCAGGTCACCACCGCCGTGCCCGGCGGCACCGACATCGTCGCCCAAACCATCATCAACTCTTCCGGACAGGTCACCGAACAGCGGCAACCGAAGTCCGCCAACACCTCCGGGACCGCCGGATCCCACACCACCCAGTACTACGGCACGGGGGACAATCCCAACGCCTGCCAATCCACAATCTGGTACGGCCAGGTCTGCAAGACCGGCCCCGCTACCGGGTCCGAGTCCGTCACCACGCAGACGTCATACGACGCGTACCTGAGGCCCACGGTCGTTGCAGACACAATGGGGACAACCACCCGCACCACCACGACCACATATGACAACGGTGGACAGTCCAGCCTCGTGCACTCCGTCGCCATCACTGGTGGGGCTGGGACGGCCGTGCCCAGCACCACCTTCGGGTACGACTCAGGCACCGGGCTGGTCACGTCGGTCAGCGATGGGACCGTCAGCATGGGCAGTGGCTACGACGACTTCGGCCAAATCAACGCCACCAGCGACGGCGCCGGCGGCTCCACCGCGATCACCTTCGATTCCGCAGGACGCGTCGACACTGTGACCGGAACTCAGAGCTCCAGCACGGTCTACTCGGCAACTTACGGCTATGACGGCGGTACCGAACATCGCGGGCTCACCACCTCGGTCACTTACGCGGGACTCCCCGCCGCCATCACCGCCACTTACGACGGAGACGGCAACATCACCACCCAGACCTTGCCTGAGGCCACCGGCGGTGGTGGAGACGTCACCGAAGTCTGGCGTTATGACCCCGCCGGACAACCCACCAACCTCGCCTACACCCAAGGCGGAAACAGCTTCGGCGTCACCGACACCGTCGACTACGACCCCGCCGGACGCTGGGCCGACGAAACACAACAAGCCACCGCATGGACTCGAACTTATGGTTACGACGGAGCAGGACGACTCATCACCGTCGGTGATTCCAATGGCATCGCCTGCGAAGCTCGTGCCTACACCTTCGACGCCAACTCCAACCGCACCGCCAAGACCACCTACCCCGACAGCGGCGGCACCAGCACCCCCAGCAACACATGCCAGAACAGCACCGGCGGAACCACCCTGTTCTCCAGCTACGACACCGCCGACAAGCCCACCATGTTGAACGGCGTCTCCGTCAGCAGCAACTACGACAGCTTCGGGCGCACCACAGAATTGAACTCCGCACTCACACCCACAGGCACGTCAGTCGCCAGCATCGACTACTACACCAACGACTTGGTCCACTACATGACCAACGGCACTACCGAGCAGTACTGGACTCTCGACCCAGCCGGACGCCTGGCCTGCCTGCGCGAGGAGGCAAACGGGACATCTGACAGCAGCGCATGCGGTACGCCCAGCGCCAATGGAGTGACAGACACTGTCAATCACTATCTGAACTTGACGTCGGACTCTCCCGCCTGGACTGCCACCGTGGACAATTCTACGGTTGATGTCGTCTCATACCTCCAAGGTCTCGACGACACGGACGTCGCGCAGCAGCACGACATGTCGGTCGTGTACTCCCTGGGGGATCTGCACGGCGACATCGTCGCCACAAGTTCGACGACGGCGGCGGGCTCCTTCACCTCGTCCATCAACCTGCCGGATGAGTACGGGATGGGAGTTACGGACGTTCGCTATGGGTGGCTCGGTGGCGAGCTTCGATCCACGGATGCGCTGGGGCGCTTGATCATTATGGGTTCGCGGGTGTACGACCCTGCGACAGGCATGTTCCTCAGTCTCGATCCGATCTTCGGGGGAAACGCAACTGGTTACTCGTACCCAGCGGACCCCGTGAATTCCTTCGATCTGTCGGGACTCATCTGCGGTGGGCAAGGGTTGTGTCTCGCCGGACCAGCTGGCGGTGCGTACGGAGCCGCTGGTCGCATCGCGGCAATGCGCGTGACACCGCTGAGCTCGCCGTCACGCGCCATCATATGGGGCAGTGCAGCTGCGATGGCGGCCGCGATCGCATACACGGTGTCGAGTGCTTGGCTCGCCTACGAAAGGACGCAGACCTCTACCACCATTGCATACAACGCAAAGAAGGACGCCAACGACAGAGAGCATCGAAAGAATAAGCGCAAGTCTACGAAACAGAAGCACGAGAAGGGCCTGGGGAGGAAGGGTCGAGACCGAAAGGGAGGTGAGAAGGCCGATGGGCGACGCATCCAATGGAAGTAGAAGTCAACAAAGTCACCTGAGTCGTTTTGTTCGGCAATCCGGCGATGAAACCGAGATCGTGATTGGTTTCGTTCTCAGAGTGACGGCCACTTGGGTACTGCTGGCACGAGTTTCTGATTCCATCGAGCTTGACGGCTGGTCCCTACTGCGGCGACCTCGCTGGCGTCGCGGAGAGGAGCCTGAACCGGAGGAGAGCGCATTCGTCGTGCGCGTCCTCCGCGCTCGCACCCAGTGGCCGCCGGCGCCGCCGCCAGGCAGCACAGGAGGTGCGTGGCCAGGCGGTGTGATTCAGCACGTGCTGGCGGACCGGCGAATGCTCGCGGTTTACACGACCGAGATGGACGTGGACGAGTGTCTCATCGGCTTGGTTGCTAGGTTCGACCGCCAGGCCATGGGACTCGATCTGGTCGGCACGAGTGGACTCATGCGCAATGAGCAGGAAACGTTCCGATGGGCGGACATAGTGAGGTTGGACTTCGGCGGCCGGTATGAGGAGGCGTTGGAGCTGTCCGTACGCCACCATCCGTAGTCCTAAGGGACGCCAGCAGGCGCCCTCAGGTGGCGAGAACGCTGTGCGCACTCAACGGTCAAATCCTGGAGGAGCGACGAGAAGCCGCTCGGGTGTGAAAGCGATGGACCAGAGCATTGAACACGAGTCGCGACTGCATCGAATCAGCAGCAACGAACAGGTAGTCGCATCGATTGGCGCTGAGGTCAGTCCATGTGGGCTCGGGCGCTGGTTCGAGAGGGACGGCGACGGCTGCGGGGGCCGCCGATTCGGTCGAGACGATGGCCGGCGGCGCCTCCGCGGCGGGGGTGGATGCCTCGACGTTGGTGGTCACCCACGCTTCCAGGGCAGCCCGGTGAGCTTCAACCTCAACCGTCAGCTCGCCCGTCCTGTTGTCGACCCAGCCGAGGCGCGTGTCCGTCTCGTCGGCCAGGTAGGTCCGATCATGGCCGTACTTGGCCATGTGCTCGAACGAATCTCCATGCATCAGTATCGGCGCGACGACTGACGTCATGAAGTCCGGTAGGTAGCCGGTCCAGTCGATCGATGAATGTCGGAGCTTCCTCATAGAGTGACAGGGCATAGACCGATGACCATCGGCACGCGACTAGCGACTTGGGATGCGAAGTGACAGAGCCCGAAGCGCCTCGCGGATCTGCGAGCGACATTGCTAGGAAGGTGTTTGTCGTTCACGGTCGAAACGAGTCAGCTCGCGCCGCCGTGTTCACATTCCTGCGTGCCATCGGGCTTGAGCCGATCGAGTGGAACCACGCCAGGTCCCTCACGGGCAAGGCCTCGCCCTACATCGGTGAAATCCTCACCGCCGCGTTCGACGCGGCGCAGGCCGTCGTGGTGCTCCAAACCCCTGACGAGGTCGCTTACTTGGTTCCGCAGCTCACTCATGAGGGCGACCCGGACTGCGATCCCCACACGCAGCCTCGGCCGAACGTGATGTTCGAGGCCGGAATAGCCATGGGCCGCGACGAGTCGCGTGTGGTGCTAGTTGAGTTCGGTTCGGTGCAGGCGTTCAGTGACGTTCACGGGCGGCATGTGGTTCGGCTCGACAACTCGGTGGGCAAACGTCAGGACCTGGCTGTGAGACTGCGCGATGCCGGGTGCTCGGTTCAGATGGATGGGAACGACTGGCACCTAGCGGGCGATCTCACTCCACCGGAGGCACCAGGGGGTGGTCTCGCACTCGGTCGACGGCTCCCCAGCACGAGAACCTCATCGACTCCGCGACTCGATGCGACGTACACGGAGGGTTCCAAGGGATCGGGCACGATCCACATCACCAACCATGGTCCAGGTGATGTTCTCGAGCTGAACTGGGAACCTCCCGAAGGCAACGCTGGATTACTGCGCGACGGAGGCGACTTCCCTCTCGCTCGGCTGCCACAGGCAAAGAGCGTCAAGATCCGCATGCTGCGGACGCTCGCCCACGGCTTGGGTTCTCATCTGAATCTCCGAGTCACGGGCATGACGGAAGATGGCAGACCGATAGACGAGACGCTGTTCGTAAGTCTGTGACGGAGGGGAACTCATGGAACTGCAGGTGTCCATACCGATCGATGACGACGGCTTCCTGCGCCGGGAGTGTCCGTCATGCATGGGCCAGTTCAAGTGGCATCACGGACCCGCTAGCGAGGCGGCGGAGACTGCGCCATCCGCTGAGATCTACTTCTGCCCGCTCTGTGGCGTCTCCGCGACGGTTGACCAGTGGTGGACTCAAGAGCAGTTGGAGTACGCGCAGGGTGTTGCCGTACCCCAGTTCATGAACGAGTTAACTGACGAACTGCGTGATGCGGTTCGTCAACCTCGGGACTCCTTCATCCAGTTCAGCGTCGAAGCGTCGGATGTTGCTGATGCACCTGCGCCGCTCGTAGAACCCAACGACATGGAGATCGTGGCATCACCCTGCCACGCCTACGAGCCGGTGAAGGTTCCCCAGGAGCTGCGCGGACCGTTCTTTTGCCTAGTGTGTGGCGCCGAGTTCGCCGTCTGATGTCGTGTGCGGAGGCGACCGATTTCGTGGGCGGAATGGTGAGAATGGTCCACATCGCCGCAGGTCCAGACTATGTGAACTGCTGACATCTGCGAGCTTCTGACCGGTGCAATTACCAAGAAGGGAGGCGAGCTCGCCTCCAGACTCCTCTTCTCTTGGGGAGTGGGAATCTCGCGGCCGGCCGGTCACTCGACGTGACCTGGCCGGCCGCGATTCTGCGCCCTGCCGCACGCGAAGGCCCCGTTGGCGCCGTCAACGCGACGGCGGAGCGCTACCTCCAGCTCGTGAATCGGACGCCCTCCGTGTCAACCACGGCCATACCGGCCGCGCCGGCGCCGCCCACGTCGGGTTGCCTGTGACGGTCAGCGGCAGCCGATAGCGTCATGCCGGGAGGATGACTGACCGAAACGGGGGCCGGACGTGCACGACCGACGAGCGCTCGACCGCGACGTCGGCCTCGACGCGTCGCCCGCCGGATCGTTCCTTGGGCAGGCGGCGTGCTCATGACCGGATCGGAAGTCCGCCGGATGCGGTTACGCTTCGACGGGACCTGCGACTGCAGAGCCCAGGTGCCGGCAGGCACCGACGCCGGCTACTTGACCGTTTTGAAGGCGGCGGTCTGCCCCGACTGCCTGGCCAGCCTCGCGGGCCCGACACCGCGGGAACGACACCGCAGGAACGACAAGCGCTCCGAACGCAGCACTCTCCACAGGGCCAGCTGAGGGCAGCTCGTCGCTGCAGCGGGAGTACGAACGACGCAAGCAGGCCCGCGACGACCGCGTCACCACTCGCTTCCCCGGCATCGGCAGGTTCCTGCGCGCCGTCATGCCGGAGCCCGCGGCGACGACGGCTTTCAGGACCGGCGCGGAGGGCGAGCGCAAGGTCGCCGAGCGGATCCTGGGACGCGCCGGGGACCAGGCGCTGTTCCTGCACAACCGTCGCATCGTGCCCGGCCGACGCGACGGCGATCTGGACATCGTCGCGGTGACGGCGCGCGGCGTCCTGGTCATCGACGTCAAGCACTACAAGGACGCCAAGGTCGAGGTTCGTACCCGTGGCGGCCTGTTCAGCGCCCGAACCCAGCAGCTCTACGTCGGGGGCCGCGACAAGACCGCATGGGTCGCCGCGATGGACAAGCAGCGCTGCGCGGCCAGGTCCGCCCTTGACGCCCACGAGCACACCGACGTCCCGATTCTCCTTACCCTCTGCTTCGTCGACGCCGCCCTGCCGCTGCTCGAGAAGCTCTCGATCGGCGAGATCGCGATCTAGGGTTCCCGCCAGTTGGGCCGACGCATCAAGCCCGCCGACGGGCCGTACACCGACGAGCAGCGCCGAGCCATCCACGCCGCGCTCGATGGGGCGCTCCCACCCCGAAATACGTGAGGTGGATGGGGCGAAGCGTCCCGACAGGCACGTATCGCTAGTTATCGGTGGTGAGTTGCTCCGGCTCGGGGGCCGGCAGGACCGAGCCCTCAGCTGTCGCTTCTGTGGCCGCCGTGGCGGTGGCTTTCGCAGGTACCTGTCGGTCAGGAACAGCCGGGGCGGAGCGCTCGAAGTCCAAGTCATTGAGCCCACCGAGGCGGTCAGCGATTGCGGGCCCTGAGACTTCTCGGAGCACCCGGACTGCGAGCCTCAGCATCTGGCGATGCTCAGGAGTGAACAAGTGGTCGAACGCGCGAGCCTGGTAGTTGGTGTCCCCGGCTAGCGCGTCGAAGCAGGCCAACTCCGCTGTTTGCAGAATGTCCGCTGCGATTCGACCGTTGTTCCTAAGCGCTTCTACAAGATCCGCGTATCGACCAACCCAAGGCGCAGGCGCAGCGACGACGGATCCCAAGTCCGGGACGTCGACGTCCCGGCGGGTGATGCCCGAATCCACGTAGGCCTGATGCACCTGCTCGAGGTAGTAGCGCATGAGCTTGTTTGCGGATGCGATGACCTCGAGGGTGTGCTGATCATCGGGATCCCCCGTCATGTGGCCTCTCATGACGCGAGCCTCGAGCTCCAAGCGGCCGACTTGATCTAGATGCCTGGCGTCCTCACACGCGGCGATGAGGAGATCAACGAGTGCGTGACCTGCCACGACAACATCGGTCGGCTCAGGAAGCGTTCCCTTGGTGGAAGCGACCTCACCCAACGTGGTCAGAGCCCCAAGAATCTGGTGGGGGCGAGCGATCAGAGCATCGAACCGTAGAAAGGCAATCAGGCTAGACGGAAGCCAAGCCAGGCCCTTCAGCTGGACATCGACCCGCTTCTCAGCAGCCAGGCAGGCCGCGCCGTCCACGTGGGCGAAGCGTTCCGGAACCCACGCGATGGATGCCTCGCGCGCCTGAAGAGTTCGCATGTCGAGGGTCGAGAGTCGGAGCCTCGCAGCTAGGTCGCGGCCGCGCTTTGTGATGGTCTGGCGGACGAGAACGGCGCGGTCGACCTCCAGGAGACCTCGCAAACCCGCTAGCCACAGCAAGCGATCCGGTTCCTTCGACTGTCCGAGGCCCGACTTGCACTCCAGGAGTGAGCGGGACACCTGGAGTCTGCGGGTTGCCTCCACCGCCAGGACGTCCATGTCTGTAATGACGTCTCGCCCAGCTTCTTCCTCGACTCGGACGGGCACCCGGAGCCTGACGAGCGCTCCTTCGGAGAACTCCAGCCGTCCGATTCGCCGCTCGAGATCTGCCCCCTGGTTGTCGTCGGAGGGCTGCGCCGCCCCCTTTGACGACCTGCCCTCCCTGGACGAGCGGGACGATGCCCGAGCACGCCCTGAACGTGATCCACTCTTCGATCCACTGGTCGCATCGGGACTCACGTCAGAACGACCTCCTTCCGGTTACCTCGCGAAGCGCCGCGACCAAGCGAGCTTCGTCGGCGCTTGTTGAACCTGTCTCCGTTGCCAGCTGTGCCCTGGCGCGTTCCACGTGGGTGTAAGAGCGTTGATCCCGGATGCCACCAATCCCCGTCGCGGTAGTCGATGACGAGTCCCTGGCACGGAGAATCTTCAACGCCTCTTCCGCGACGTCCGCCTGAAGCAACTGCAGGCGGAACCTCCCCGTCGACGATCCAGGGATGACTCGAACGATTCCCCCCGTCTCGAGCATCGGGTAGTCGGTCCCAATCGGGGAAGCGTCACCTGCTTCCCCATCAGATATCAGGCGCGAAACGAAGGCGGCGGGATTCGACAACTTGTAGTCGGCGTAGGTGGCGGCGTAGATCATCGATCCAACCAACTGTCGTACGTGCCCCGAGGGGTCACCGCTGGGAACCCCGAACGGATCGCGCCCGAGATGGGGTGTGAATAGGAATCGTCGTTCCGTGCCATTGCTGGTGGCCACGACCGTTCGCTGTATGAGGCCTTGGCTGACGGCGAAATCGATCCATCTACGTTCGGTACTAGTCACAGCAGACTCCGGCATCCCGGGTGCGGCAGCGACCTCCTCCAACAGTGCACCGACCTCACGGCTGACGTTTGCGTCCTCGGATCTAAGCGCAGCAGCCGCCACCGAGTCGTCGCTTGTCCACACGTTGGGGTTGAACACGGCACTGCGACCGTCGTCCGCCTGGACCTCCCGTACAAGGCCTAGTTCCTTTAGGTGCTCGAGTGCCGCAACGGCTGCCTCGTCGCTATGGCTGGCGGCAGCCTGCAGAGCGGCCTCTCGCTCGAGGGGCTGACGGGTGGTGGATCGGAGCAGTTCGAGTGCGGCGCGCTCCTCGGCAGTGATCATGACAACAGTCAGCACGGTGTCCGCCGCAGAAAGCAGAGTTGTCGGCGGAGGGATCAGGTCTTCGACGGAAACCATCGAGCCGTCGCCGGCATCGTTGATCTTGATCCAGCCGAGTTGATCGAGAATCGGCAGTACAACCCTGCGAAGCTCATACGGAGCAATCTTGGCCTCGATGCCAATCGCGTCTACGCGTGCGGCGGAAGACAGCGCTGAACCGCGCAGTCTCCAAGCCATCTCATAGACCTTGCCGGCGATGCTGAGATTCCCCAGCGAGGCCGTCGCGGCAGTGACCGAATACGCAGACAAGTGCCGATGAAGCCCAAGAACGATCTCAGAATCCTGCATCCCCGTCCCCATTCCGTCCCCTGCTGAGAGCCTAGCCAACAAGCAGCTTGTGCGGATCGCTCGGCATTCGTGCGCGTAGCCGCGCCGATAGGTGTCCGAGTCCGCACGTCAGGGACTTCTGTGAACTGGCCACATGTCAGCCTCCAGGAGTTCCCCTGGTCAAGTCCTCTCAGATGGTGTACGGGTTCTGGTCCCTCGTCGTCGTTGGTCAGGCTGTGAGGGCCTGCAGGGTCAGGTCGTCGGTCACCTCCGTGGTGCTGGTGGTCGTGATCTGGGAGCGGGCGATGACGTCGAGGCCGAGGTAGCGGCGGCCTTCCGCCCAGTCGTCGTGCTGCTCGGCCAGGACCGCTCCGACGAGGCGGATGATCGAGGCCCGGTCGGGGAAGATCCCGACGACGTCGGTGCGGCGGCGGATCTCGCGGTTGAGTCGCTCGTTGGGGTTGTTCGACCAGATCTGGCGCCAGACCTCCTTGGGGAAGCCGGTGAACGCGAGGATGTCGGCGCGGGCGTTCTCGAGGTGCTCGGCGACCGCGGGCAGCTTGGCGGTGAGGGCGTCGACGACGCGGTCGAACTGGGCGTGGACCGCGGCGGCGTCGGGCTGGTCGTAGACCGAGTGCAGCAGCGCCTTGACCCACGGCCATGACGTCTTCGGGGTGACCGACATCAGGTTCGCCGCGTAGTGCGTCCTGCAGCGCTGCCACGAAGCGCCGGGCAGGGTCGCGGCGATCGCCGCGGTCAGGCCGGCGTGGGCGTCGGAGGTGACCAGCCGGACCCCGGTCAGGCCGCGGGCGGTCAGGTCGCGGAAGAACCCCAGCCAGCCGGCGCCATCCTCGGCGGTAGTGACCTGCAGGCCGAGGATCTCCCGGTGCCCGTCGGCGTTCACGCCGGTGGCGACCAGGGCGTGCACGTTCACCACGCGCCCGCCCTCGCGGACCTTGAGGACCAGGGCATCCGCGGCGAGGAACGTGAACGGGCCGGCCTCGGCCAGCGACCGGGTGCGGAACTGCTCGACGTGAGCGTCGAGCTCCTTGGCCATCACCGAGACCTGCGACTTGGACAGCCCGGTGATCCCGAGGGCCTGCACGAGCTTGTCCATCCGCCGGGTCGAGACCCCGAGCACGTGGCAGAGCGCGATCACCGACGTGAGCGCGCGTTCGGCGCGACGGCACCGCTCGAGCAGCCAGTCGGGGAGGTAGGTCCCCTCGCGCAGCTGCGGGATTGCCACGTCGATCGTGCCGGTGCGGGTGTCCAGCTCCCGGTGCCGGTAGCCGTTGCGGGAGTGGACCCGATCCGGGGACACGACCCAGTACTCGGCGCCGCAGACCGCGTCGGCCCGCGCGGACATCAAGGTGCTTACGAACATCTGCAGCAGCTGGCGCAGCAGATCAAGGGACGCCTGAGCGAGCTGTTCCTCGAGCAGGCGGGCAGGGGTCGATGCGGAGTTCGATCCGCGTCTCGTCACTCACCGGTGAGGTCATGCCTCTCCCCGGAACACTGAGCCGTGGCGCCTTGCCGAAATCGGGCATCCAACTCCGGCCGAGACTTTGATTGAGGCGTTTCGTACGGATGGTTGGGCTGCGTGACCGACCACAGTCCAACTGATCGATCACTTGGCTATCCGTCCTCGACTGTGAGCTCCCTGTTGGGGTAGATCGTCAGGCGAATCTCCCCGGTCGCCGAGTTGTTGACAAACTCCAGACCGCTTCCCGCCTCCGCCGCAGCGATCATGACGGGCTCAAGCGCCTTCGTCTGTCTGATACCCCAATCGGATTCGGCCGGACTCGCGCCGAATCGCGGTGGGCCATCTTCTTGTGTCCCCCTGAACTGACCAACTGCCCACCGACCGACGCGTCTAGCGCCCACAGCGGAGTCCCAAGCGAGGGAAACTAGCGAAGCCAGCGAGACGGGTGTGCTCGTGGCCCAGATGACCAACGTGCCGTAGACGGTGGCCAGCAGTTCGTACGAACCGCGGCGCGAATCAACAACCCAAAGGCCACCACGTTCTGGCCGGACCGGATAAGCCCACCCGTCATCCTTGCCAAGGTAGTAGTTCTCAAGGGTCGAGGCGGCACGACGAAACGCCAAGTCGAGGTCTCGAGTCCTCGATGCAACACCATGTGCGTCCTGTCCCGTGTACCGGAGGGACACGAGGAGACCGGGCACCGCCTCCTCTGACTCGAGCCACCGAGGCTGCATGAACCGAGACCTCCGCTGCCGGAGTTCCGCTCGCAGGATTCGTTTGACTCGGGTCCCATCAGTTGGGCCAAGGTCCTCCAATCCACGTCCGTAGGCTGTCGAGACCCGTCGGCTCGTGATGGAGCGACTTGAAGGTTCGGGAGCAGGCTCCACGGGCAAGGTCTGATGCGCGAGTCGAGCCAGCCGACCGGGCAACGCGAGATCCCGTTCCTTGCCAGGCTCTGCCATACGGGCACTTCCCTCTACGACCTGCCTTTACGTGCATTGTACGAGCGTGGCATAACTCCAACCGGTGAATGCCTTGGACCGCACGCTGGCCGGGAAGATCAATGGAACGTCGAAGGGCAGCGACGACTGACCCCGCCCACGGGTCGGTCACTTGACGTGCGGGTACGACCTTCGCCGGCCTGACCGTGCGCGGTCCTATCCGCGGGGTGCAGTCACGCCGCGGTGTAGCGAGCAAGGAGACCAGCGGTTGCTGCGAGAACAGCATTGGCGTCGCCTGCGTCCCACCCGAATCCGTCCGTGGTGCTGTCGTCGTGGTGGGCAGCGCTCGCCAGGCCCTTGACGTCGTAGTAGATCGCTGCCCAGCGCTGATCCTGGGTGCGGTCCTGCGCCTTGACCTTGAACACATCTGCTGCGGAGGGCAACTCAACCAGCCGTGCGAGGTTCTCCAGAACGCGACGGCATGTCGCGACGCAATGCTCCCACTGGTGATCTCGAAGCTCAGCTCTCGCTTGGCGCAGTCGAGCAGTTGCCTGCGCCAGCGAAGCCGCGTCCCCGGCTGCGGCGCCTGGCGGCTGCTCACTAGCGTCCGTCAGTGGACTGGGCACGCGAAGCAGGATGCCAACCTCTGCTCCCACTTGATCGAGCAATTCGAGCCAGCGCGTGCGAGTGATCCGATAGTGAACCTCCTCCGTGTTGGTGGGGTGAACACTCGGGTTCGGATTGAGGAGCGTCGCTTGCAGCTTCAATGTCAGCGCTACGTCATCTTCGCCGCGACCGGCTTCTAGCGCGATCAGCTGATCGTCCGAGAGCGTCAGCACCAGTTCCTCGCCGACAACAGAACCGTGAAGCGTCAGAACCTGCGGTTCGAGCCCACCGAGCCACCTGAAGTATGGGCGACTACTCCAGACGGTTCCCACAAGAAGTACCGCGGTACTAGGCATCGGTGTGGCCACTTCAAGCCAGGTTCCCGCCATGTTGACGGGGAACACGAGGCGATGCGTACCCGACCCAGGGGTGAGGTACGCATCGCCGAAGGCGATGTGAATCTGGCCAAGAGGCAGGAAGCGTATCGAAGCGGTGGTCACGTTCAAGGACTAGCACGAACGCTGGCATTGGCGGGCGCACACGGACGTGTCCGTTCCACATTCATACGCCTTCGTCCCATGGACGATCGCGGCAATCCAGGGAACGCCCGGTGCCCTTCGTCCGTCCCCGGCGTGCCGCTGTCGGTCGCCCTCCTTGTTGACGGCGTCAACACCCAGACCCAACGGAACCCGATCGATCCGGACGGAACCCGACGGGTTTTGCATGCGACCAAAGGGATCCGACGGGTCTCGACGGTCTTGTCGAGTTCGATTCCCGCCACCTCCACTCACTCACCCCTGTTCACGAGAGCAGCCCCTGCCATCGGCAGGGGCTGCTCTCGTCGGCGGGGTCCGCGAGGTGGCTCGAGAGCCCAGACCGTGCGGGCTGACAGTTGCTCGCACGCCACGGGCCGCCGGCGAAGGCCGCAACCTGCGGTGGCCGGTCCTGACAGACGGATAATCCCCACGTGACCTCACCACGGCGCCGAGCCAGCCTCGGGGCCCTGCTCACGACCACCGCGCTCGCCCTCGCCGGCTGCGCCCAGTTCAACGATGCCAAGGTGCAGCAGCAAGCCCTTCTCGCCCAGGCCACCGCCATCACCACGAGCGCCCCCACGCCGACCGGCGACTGGACCCCCGCGAAGATCACCCCCGCCTGCAGCATCAACATCGACTGCATAGAGCCCGACGTCGTGATCACCACTACCACGACCATCCCGACCAGAGGTGCCGTCCCGCGCCTGTGCGCCGACGTCGCCACGTGGGCGCACACCACCCTCGACGCCGCACTCGACACCGCCGAATGCACCCGCACCCTCACCAGGCGCATCCCCGTCAACCAGCCCCTCACCTGGGCCGCCGACAACGTGCCCCCAGGGGACGTCGACGGTCACCCCGCGCCACGAGCCCTCACGCTCACCCTCACCAACCCCAACATCACACCGACGACCGACGTGCCTGAGACCGTGACAGCGACTCTCGCCATCACCCTCACCACGGCCTAGCCCAGCCGTCGGAGACCCGGTCGCCCCAGCGGGGCGACCGCAGGGCCGAGCCGCGACCTCCCGAGGTGCTCCCCGTCGGCGATGCGCTGCGGTCACTCTCGGCCGGCACCCGGTTGCGGCGTCAGTAGCTGAACGTCGTCGCTGCGTCGTCGCCGATCCACTGCCAGAGCGGGATCGTCCCCTGCAGCTCGGCGTTGGCGGCGAGCGTCGCGGCGTCGAGCCTGCGCGAGTTGAAGCAGATCGGGCACACGTAGTAGCGCCCACCCGCTGCCTCGTACCGGGCGACGAGGTCGGCCAGCGGCGGGCAGCCCTCGCAGGCGACGCCGGTCGCGGTCGTGCCGCTCACGAGCCGGACGGCGTCCTTCGTGAGGAACATCAGCGTCTCGCGGCCGGTCTCGGCGGCGCCGACGGCGACGAGGAAGGCCACCGTCACCTTCTCGGGGTCGTCCATCCCTGTCGTGAGGCTAACGACGGCCTTGTGAGTCATTCCCCGTCCTCCTGTGGTCGTGGCGTGCCGGTTCGCTGATGTCGTCCTGCGCCGCGTCGCGGGCCGCGCGCAGGCGCTGGAGCCGGCGCCAGGCGGCGCGGTACTCCGCCACCGCCCGGCGCTCGGCTGCGCGCTCGGCCCCCCACGGGGGCCGAGGCAGTGGGGTCACGCGGGCAGCTGGTCGTCGACGAAGTTGTAGATCGGGTCGCCCCACGGCGTGAGCTGGTTGCCGAGCTTCACGCCGCACACCAGGCCGTTGCCGTTGCCCGGCTGCCCGAACGAGCGGATGCCGCTGGTGGGACTGTCGACCGCCGCGGGCACTTGGTAGCCAGCCGCGCTCAGCTCGGCCACGGACAGCACCGAGTAGCCGGCGGGGCAGCCGTCCGACGGAGGTGCCGCGGCGGCGGGCGTCGCGGTGGCGAGGATCGCGAGAGCTCCGGCGGCGAGCGGGATCCCGAGCGCGAGTCGTGCGTGGCTGATCTGCATGGTGACCTCCTCGACAACGGTGCTGGTCGAGGAGCATCGTGGGCTCGAGCAGCGGGCAGCTCCCATACGACGTTCGTCGCATCCTGCGGTGACGCGGTACCCACGCCGGCGGCGTCGCCGTAGCGTCGAGCACCGGAACGAGGGAGAGCCCATGACCCGCACCACCACCGAGGCCGACCTCCAGGTGCTGCTCGACGTCGTCGCCTCGGCGCGCGGCCCGCGGCCCGCCGCCGGCGGCTTCCCGGACGACGCGGTCGCCTCGATGAGAAGGCTCGTCGACGCCGACCTGGTGTCGTACTTCGAGCTGGATGTCGCCTCCGGACTCGTCCACGTGGACCAGACGTGGGAGGGCGGCAGCCACGTCGAGACCGTCCGCGAGGTGCGGCTGCCCGACGACGACGCGTTCCGCCGCCACTACTGGCAGACGCCGTCCTGCTCGTACGCCTCGGTCAGCGGCGACGACACGACGATCACCGCGCGCACTGACTTCTACGGCGACCGCACCTGGCACCGCATGCCGATGTACCGCGAGTACTTCGCCCCGGCCGGCATCGACAACGAGATGATGTGCTGCCTTCCCGCCGGGGGCACGAGGATCCGCAGGCTGATCTTCTTCCGCTCGGCCGGCTGCGACTTCGACGACCGCGACCGGCTGCTGCTCGCGCTGCTGCGGCCCCACCTCGCCGAGATCGACGTGACGCCGGACGCCGGCGACCGGCCCGCGGACCTGACCCCGCGCCAGTGGGAGCTGATGAACCTCGTCGCCTCGGGGCTGAGCAACGCCGAGATCGCGCGGCGGCTGCACGTCACGACCAACACGGTGCGCAAGCACCTGGAGAACATCTTCGCCCGGCTCGAGGTCGGCACGAGGACGGCCGCCGTCGCGCGTGCGTTCGGCGGCCGTCCTCCCGTGCCTCAGTGACGTCGGGGTCGGGCCCGACGTCGAGGGATCACCGCACCGATGCGGGGATCTTGTTGAGCTCGGACTGGTAGTAGAGCGTGTTGAGCCCGAACACGAACATGAGCAGGACGCCGATCAGCGGGTTGCAGCTCGAGCCGATGCCGGCGGAGGCCTGTGCCGTGGCGATGCGCTTGCCCGTGTTGTACATGCTGATGAACGGCGGCAGCACGAGGAACGCACCGGGCACCACGGCGAGCCACGCGACGAACGGCGACACCTGCACCCGGGGGTCGGCGTCGCGGAGCTCGGCGTTGATCGTCGGGTACCAGTACCAGTAGTAGAAGCCGAGGGTGATCAGCGGCAGCAGGAACCACACGGCCAGCACGTTGCGGCTCTTCACCGCCGTGGGGCGCACACCGCCCGCCCTGCGCGAGCCGTGGGCCGGGGGAGCCGGCGTCGGGTACGCCGCCATCTCCGAGCCGGGCGCCGGCGCGCCACCCAGGGGCGGCTGTGCCGGAGCGGGCACGCCGGTGGGGACGGGACCGCCCGGAGCGGCGCTCGGCTCGGGCTGCTGGTGCGACATGGGTGGTCCTCTCACGACGGGCGCCCTCGGGCGCGGCGCACGGCAGGAGCCGTTCCCCCGTCGTGCGGCGTTCAGCGTGCCACGCCCGATCGACGGGAGCGGGCAGGCGCGGCGCGAGGCCGTCCGGGCAAGTCGCTGAGATCGCCGGTGCGCTGAAGCAGACTGGCCGGGTGACCCGGCCGCGTCGACCCTTGGTGCTGCACCCGGACCGTCTGCTGCCGCCGGACCCCGGCGTCCGCGAGATCGCGCGGCGCATCCTGGCCGAGATCCGGGGCCTGCCGATCATCTCGCCGCACGGGCACGTCGACGCGCGCCTGCTGCTCGACGACCTCCCGTTCCGCGATCCGGCGTCGCTGCTCGTCACCCCGGACCACTACGTCACCCGCCTGCTGCACGCCTCCGGTGTGCCGTTGTCGGCGCTCGAGGTGGGCCGCGGCCCGCTCGACGAGGAGTCGGCGAGGTCGGTGTGGCGGCTGCTGTGCGAGCGGTGGGACGTGTTCCTCGGCACCCCGGTGCGCACCTGGCTCGAGGCGGAGCTCGTCGAGATCTTCGGCGTCTCGGTGGTGCCTGACGCCGATACTGCCGACGAGGTCTACGACGCCGTGGCCGCCCGGCTCGCGCTGCCCGAGCTCACCGCGCGCCGCCTCTACGAGCGGTTCGGGATCGAGGTGCTCGCCACCACCGACGACCCGGTCGACAACCTCGCCGCGCACGCCGCCCTGCGCGCCGACCCGACGTGGTCGGGACGCGTCGTGCCCACCTTCCGGCCCGACCGCTACCTCGAGCCGGCATCTGCGACCTGGCCCGACGACGTCGAGCGGCTCGGTGCGGCCGCCGGGGTGGACGCCGGCACCTACCGCGGCTGGGTGGCCGCGATGGAGGCGCGCCGCGCGTACTTCCTGGCGCACGGCGCGCGCTCCGCCGACCACAGCCACGAGGACGTCGGCACGGCACCGCTGCCGCCGGCCGACGCCGAGCGCGTCTACGCCGACGCCCTGCGCCGCGCGGCGTCGGCGGCGGAGTGCACGGCGCTGCGCCGGCACATGCTGCTGGAGATGGCGCGGATGTCGACCGAGGACGGCCTCACGATGACGCTGCACCCGGGGGTGCGGCGCAACCACCACTCGCCCACGCTGCGCGAGTTCGGCCCCGACACCGGTCACGACATCCCCCTGCGCACCGAGTTCACGGACTCGCTGCGCCCCCTGCTCGAGCGCTTCGGCACGCACCCCAACCTGAGGCTCGTGCTGTTCACCGTCGACGAGTCCACGTTCTCGCGCGAGATCGCGCCGCTCGCCGGCTTCTATCCGTCGGTGTACGTCGGTGCCCCGTGGTGGTTCCTCGACGCGCCGGACGCCGTGCGCCGGTGGAGATCGGCCGTCACCGAGACCGTCGGGCTCTCGCGCACGTCCGGCTTCGTCGACGACACCCGCGCGTTCTGCTCGATCCCGGCCCGGCACGACATGGCGCGCCGGCTCGACAGCGGCTTCCTCGCCGGGCTGGTCGCCGAGCACCGCATCACCGAGGACGACGCGATGCTCGCCGCCGTCGACCTCGTCACGGGCCGCCCGCGCGAGGTGTTCGTGCTGTGAGCGCGCTGCGCCGCTCGCGCGCCCGTCCGCCGGCCCGTGCCCTGCACCTGGGGCTGGGCGGCTTCTTCCGCAGCCACCAGGCCTGGTTCACCCAGGCCGCCTCGGATCGCGACGCCTGGGGCATCGCGGCGTTCTCCGGGCGCAGCCGCCGCCTCGCCGAGTCGCTCGCGCGGCAGGACTGCCTCTACGTGCTCGACGTCCGGGCGCAGTCCGGCAGCAGCTACGAGGTGGTCGAGTCGCTCGTCGCGGCGCACCCGGGTGACGACCTCGCGGCCTGGTCCGCGTACTGGGCCGACCCCGCGGTGCGGTACGTCACGCTCACCGTCACCGAGGCCGGCTACCACCTCGGCGCCGAGGGCGCGCTGGACGAGAGCGACCCCGACGTCGCCGCAGACCTGGGCGACCTGAGGTCGGCCCGGGCGGGCGACCAGCCACCGCTGCGCACAC
Organism: Frankiales bacterium; assembly: GCA_016125335.1. Classification (NCBI taxonomy): domain Bacteria; kingdom Bacillati; phylum Actinomycetota; class Actinomycetes; order Frankiales; species Frankiales bacterium. The sequence goes on along the minus strand of WGLY01000036.1, from coordinate 53,295 downwards.
CGGTCGGCCGGCTCGTGTCGGGGATGCGCGCCAGGCGGTCGGCCGACGCCGGGCCGATCGTCGTGATCCCGTGCGACAACCTGCCGGACAACGGCGTCGCCCTCGCGGCGTCGGTGCGCCGCCTGGCCGAGCGGGTCGATCCCGCGCTCGCGGACTGGGTCGCGCACTCCGCCACGTTCGTGTCGACGGTGGTCGACCGGATCACCCCCGCCACCACCGACGCCGACCGCGCGCGGATCGCGGCCGGGAGCGGCTACGACGACGCGGTGCCGGTGGTGACGGAGCCCTTCGCCGAGTGGGTGCTCGAGTCCGCACCCGGCGGCGAGCTGCCGAGGTGGGACACCGCCGGGGCGAGGTGGGTGCCCGACACGCGACCGTACGGCACGCGCAAGCTGGCGCTGCTCAACGGCGCCCACTCGCTGCTCGCCTACGCGGCGCCGTGGCGCGGCCACCGCACGGTCGCCGAGGCCATCGCCGACGACGTCTGCCGGGCGTGGGTCGAGCAGTGGTGGGACGAGGCCTGCGCCCACCTGACCCTGCCGGACGCCGAGCTGGCGGCCTACCGGGCCGCGCTGGCCGAGCGGTTCGCCAACGCCGCGATCGAGCACCGGCTCGCGCAGATCGCCCAGGACGGGTCGCTCAAGCTCCCCGTCCGCATCCTGCCGACGCTGCGGGCCGAACGGGCGGCGAGCCGCCTTCCACTCGGCGCCGCCCGGGTGCTGGCCGCGTGGGTGCTCGCCCTGCGCTCGCCGGACGGCCCGGCCCCCGACCCCCGCGCCGCCGAGCTCGTGGCGCTCGCCGCCGGACCCCTGCGGCAGGGCGTGGCCCGCGCGCTCGGCGTCCTCGACCCGTCGCTGGCAGCCGACGCCGAGCTCGTCGCCGCCGTCGTCGCGCTGGGCGAGGAGCTCGCGCGGTGACCCGGCACGCACCCCCGGCCGCGCACGCCGGCACCGTCCCGACCGAGAGGAACCAGTCGCAGCCATGAGCACACCGCAGCACCGGATCGTGGGCGCCGACGTCGTGGTCACGAGCCCGGACCGCAACTTCGTCACCCTGCGGATCACAACGTCCGAGGGCTTCACGGGCCTCGGCGACGCGACGCTCAACGGTCGCGAGCTCGCCGTCGCGGCCTACCTCGCCGAGCACGTCGTCCCGCTGCTGATCGATCGCGACCCGCAGCGCATCGAGGACACCTGGCAGTTCCTCTACCGCGGCGGCTACTGGCGCCGCGGACCCGTCACGATGGCCGCGATCGCCGCCGTGGACATGGCGCTCTGGGACATCAAGGGCAAGATCGCGGGGCTCCCCGTCTACCAGCTGCTCGGCGGCGCCAGCAGGGCCGGCGCCCGGGCGTACGGCCACGCCAGCGGCACGGACCTGCCGTCGCTGTTCGACTCGATCCGCGAGCACCAGGAGCTCGGCTACACCGCGATCCGCGTGCAGACCGCGGTGCCCGGCATCACCGCGCTGTACGGCGTCGCGGCACAGGCGATCTCGGGCACCCGCTACGACTACGAGCCCGCGCGGCGGCAGGCGCTTCCGGCGGAGGAGGACTGGGACACCGGCGCCTACCTGCGCCACCTGCCGTCCGTGTTCGAGGCCGTGCGGAACGAGTTCGGCCCGCAGCTCACCCTGCTGCACGACGGGCACCACCGGATGACTCCGATCCAGGCCGCACGCCTCGCGAAGGCGCTCGAGCCCTACGACCTGTTCTGGCTCGAGGACTGCACGCCCGCGGAGAACCAGGAGGCGCTGCGGCTCGTCCGCCGGCACAGCACGACACCGCTGGCGATCGGCGAGGTCTTCAACACGGGATGGGACTACCAGACGCTGATCTCCGAGCAGCTGATCGACTACGTGCGCTCGTCCGTCACGCACTTCGGCGGCATCACGCCGCTGCGCAAGCTGATGGATCACGCGGCCGCGTACCAGGTGCGGTCCGGCTTCCACGGCCCCACCGACATCTCGCCCGTCGGCATGGCCGCCGCGCTGCACCTCGACCTCGCGATCCACAACTTCGGGATCCAGGAGTACATGCGCCACGGCGACCGCACCCAGGAGGTCTTCCGGCAGAGCTTCACGTTCCAGGACGGCTACCTGCACCCGGGCGACCAGCCGGGGCTGGGCGTGGAGCTCGACGACGAGGCCGCCCGCCGGTACCCGTACGAGCGGGCGTACCTGCCGGTCAACCGCCTGCACGACGGCACCGTCCACGACTGGTGACCGGCCGGCGCGCGAACGCGCCCCCCTTGACGGTCCTCGCACCGCCTTCATGCGCCATCACGCGAGGCGACGTCCCGCACGGCCTTCCTCGTGCCGGTCACGCGGAGGGAGCCGCAGGGAACGTTTCGGGGCTCTCGCAACGATGAAGGGGTGACGGGGAGCCGAGGAGGTGCGGGGCGTGGACAGAGCTGCGACGGCGCTCACGCCGGACGAGGCCGGGTTCCGCGGCTGGATGGCCGTGCGCGCCCCGGCCCTGCGGCGCAAGGCGTACTTCCTCTGCGGCGACTGGCACACCGCCGACGACCTCACACAAGAGGTCCTGGTGTCGGTGTACTCGCGGTGGTCCCGGCTGGCGGGCAGGGGCAATGTCGACGCCTACGCCAACCGGGTGCTCGTGGGCAAGCACGTGGACGTGCTGCGCCGGCCGAGCCGGCGTGAGACCTCGGTGCGCGAGCCGGTCGACACCGTCGACGCCGGCGCCGCGGCGGCGTTCGACGCGGTGGACGCCCAGGACGCGCCGCTGCTGCGCGCGCTCGCCGCGCTGCCCGGTCCGCAGCGCGCCGTCGTGGTGCTCCGCTTCGTCGACGACCTCGCCGTCGACGAGATCGCGCGGGTGCTCGACGTGCCCGTGGGCACCGTCAAGAGCCGCCTGTCACGCGCACTGGATTCCCTGCGCACGTCCTTGGGGCCGGCCGTCTCCGTGCCGGCGCACGAGTGGGAGGAACCCTCATGAGCCCCGACCTCCAGCAGCTGTTCGACGACGCGGGGCGTACGCCTCCGCGCACGCACTGGGCCGCGGACGACGTCGTCCGACGGGGCGACACCCGGCGCCGCCGTCGACGGGCGCTCACCGCGACCGCGTCGGTGGCCGCGACGGCCCTCGTCGTCACCGGGGCGGCGCTGCTCCTCTCGCCCGGTACGGACGAGGGCGGACTGCCGGCCGCCAGCAGCCTGCCCCCGGCCGCGAGCAGCACGGCCACCGTGGGATCGCCGGAGCCGACGACCACCAGCGCGACGTCCACGCCCACCCCGACGCGAACCGCGTGCCGGGCCTCCGAGGTCTCCCTCGCGCTCGGCGCGGGAGGCGCGGCCGCCGGCACCAGCTACCGCTCGGTGGTGGCCACGGTGAAGGACGGCGGCTCGTGCACGCTGGCCGGGTACCCAGCCGTCACCGTCGCCGACGCCGCCGGCCAGGTGGTCGGCTCGCCCGCGCTCCACGATCCCGTGGCTCCGTCGAAGTCCGCCGTGGTCGGTCCCGGCCTGGCGTCGTTCCTGCTCGGCCTCGCCGACACCGCGAACTACGACCCGGCGGCCTGCGCGCCGGTGCCGGTGACGACGCTGCGCGTGGCGCTGGCCGGCGACCCCACCGTGATCACCCTCGCCCTGCCGGCCGGCACCCTCACCTGCTCGCACGACGTGTCCGCCCTCGGTGCGCCGATCACCGCCGGCCCCTGGGTCGCGGGCCCCCCCGCCCGGCAGTAGGTGGGCCCGGGCCTCCGCAACTGTCGTCCCGACCGGTCGGCGGTGGGCCGGCGGCCGATTGTCACCGCTCCACGTATGGGCCGGTCGCGCGGCGCATCAGGCGGAGCATCGGCCCGACGGGAGCGGGCTCGGCCCCGTGGCGGCGACCCGCCGCGCGTCGATGGCATGATCGGCCGCTGCCGCCCCGCCGTAGGCTGCATCGGCAGAGGCTGCCTGACGGGGGTGGGAGACGTGTTCGCGCGGTTCGGGGGCTTCACCGGCCTGTTCGCTCTGGGTTTCATCGTGATGGCCGCCGTCTTTCGCGACTGGTTGGTCGCCGGGACGCTCGTGGTCGTCCTCGGCCTCATCGCGGTAGGTCAGTTGCTGGCCCGGAACAGGGCGCGACGCCGGATGACGGAAGGCGTCCTCTCGGGCAGCACGCGGTGGCGCGGCCGGGTGATCGGACTGGGCGTCGCGATCTTCGACGGCAGGACGTGGGCAGTGTGGTTCAACGACGGCGTCCCTGTAGACGTCGTGGCCGGCCAGGCCGCGCTCGCGCTCGAGCCCCGAGGCCTCGGCCGGCGATGGGGTGGCCAGCACGATGTAAAGATCCCGTGGCGCGACGTCGTCGGCGCCCGCACCCGTGACCTCGGCCGGCAGACCCCCGAGGGCAAGGTCTCGTTCGTCCCGCTGACGGCGGTCACGGTGCTCGTGGTCGGCGACCTCGTGCCGCCGCGCCTGCGCCTGGACGAGCTGATGCCGGAGGAAGAGCTGACCGACGACGAGCGGGCACAGGCGGACGAGGACCTGGCGGGCTACCTGGCCAGGATCCGCGAGTCCTTCGGCGACGACTACGAGTTCGGGGTGCTCCCGCTGGAATTCATCACCTCGGACGCGACTGGTCTCGTGGAGGCCGTGTCCGCCCGCGCCCGGGGCACGATGCCGTCTGTCTAGTCGGGCCACCTCGGGCGCCCGTGAGCGGACAGCGCCTGTGCCGTCGCCTCCCGGGAGTCGTGGCCCTCGTCAGGAGAGGCCGGCGAGGCGGTAGGCGACGAGGCTGCCGGCCACCGCCACGTTGAGGCTCGAGCCCCAGCCCACCATCGGGATCTCGATGCACTCGTCGACCCCGGCGAGGACGTCGTCGGGGACGCCGTGGTGCTCGTGCCCCAGCAGCAGCACCGTGGGCACTCGTGCCGGGGCCAGGCGCGGAAGGGGAGTGGCGCCCTCGGCGAGCTCCACCGCCACGATGCGCCGGCCGGCCGCTGGTCGCTCAGCCAGCCCTCACGGGTGGGTGCCACCCAGTGGATGCAGGGGCGTCGCCCCTTCAGCGTGTCTCCCACCGTCAGCGCATGGCGGTAGTGCTGTGTGCGGGGGACCGCGATGCAGGCTCCGACGGCGTCGCAGGTGCGCAGCAGCGTGCCCAGGTTCGCGTCGTAGGCCACCCACAGGGGCGCGACGACCAGGTGGCCCCAGCAGCCGTGCCGCCGGGGACGGCGGCGGTCCCGCAGGTCCTGGGGGCTCGACTTCACCCCGCTCACGGGCGGGGACGTGCAGCTCCGGATGTGGTCACGGTGAGGCGCCTTTCAGCGGCGGCGCCGGTCCATCGACGGTGAGGGGGAGAGCGTACGCCGGACCCGCCTGCCGGAGGAACGACGTCTCGACCAGTGGGTCCGGCTGCTCGCGGGCGAGCCGGCCGCGCGGGCCGCTCTCTCGGCCTTGCTGGGCGAGGGCTAGCACCGGAGTCGGCCCGCCGCCGTAGGCTGTCGCCGCCCGTCGGATGCAGGAGGAAGCTCGTGTCGTACGTCGTCGACTTCACGGACGTGTCCACGGTGGGCCTGGAGTCCTCGCCGGTGGCCGAGGCGCTCGCGGGGCTGCGGGCCAACGAGGCCCGCTACTTCAAGAACAAGTACGGGCACGACTTCACCGTGCAGCCCGCGAGCAAGGCGAAGAAACTCATCGCCTACGTGAACCGCATCCTCGAGCAGGAGCGCGGCCTGGTGATCGCGTCGACCCCGCTGGAGGCCACCGAGTTCGAGGTCGAGGGCATCCGGTGGACCTACGTGTTCTACGAATCGGGCCTGTCGATCAACGTGCTCTACACGCTGGGCGACGCGGGCAAGCGGGCCGTGGGCTTCAAGCTCTCCGACGGCATGGACGTGCCCGAGGAGCTCGCCGACAAGTTCAAGTTCGCGCGGCAGCGGTCCAAGCTCGCCGGGACGATCCGCGGCTCGTTCTTCGTCATCAAGGGCGAGTACTGACGCAGGTGTTCTGACCCCTCGTCGGCGCTCCGCGTTCCGCAACGGCGGCCCGGCGTCGGCGATCCGGCCCCACCGCGCTCGTCGGGCAACGCCCGCCACGGCCCGCGTACGTTGGCTGTCGGCGGGATGAGATGGGCGCTCCCCAGGGATCCGTGGCCGCGACGGGCGGTCCGTCGGCGTCGGCACCGGCCACGCCGGCCGGTGGGGCGCTGCTCGGCTGGACGGCGCTGTTCGTCGTCGGCATTCTCCTGGCCGCGGCCGGCGCCGGGATCGGCCTGCGGCACCTCCAGCTGGAGGGGACGACCGCGACCGCCGTGCTCGGGCTGGGACTGCTGCTCGCCGGGCTGGCCGTCGTCGGCTGGTCGGCGTCGCGCCTGTGGCGCGGGCTCGCGGGACGACGCCGGTGGTGGCTCGTGCCGCTCTCGGTCGTCGCAGTGGTGGCGTCGTGGAGCGTGCTGATCGCGGTGATGGCCACGGTGGTGCCGGCGACTCCGCTCGACCGGAATGCGGCGGCGACCGTGCCCGTGGCGCTGCGCGAGGTGCACCCGGTCACCGACGACGGCGTCGCGCTCTCCGCCTGGTGGGCGCCGCCCACCACCGGCCCCACTGTGGTGCTGCTGCACGGCGCGGGCGAGAACCGTGCGGCGACGGCGTCCGCCGCGGCGGTGCTGGCCCTGCACGGCTACGGCGTGCTGCTCCTCGACGCGCGCGGGCACGGCGACAGCGCCGGCGCCGGCATGGACCTCGGCTGGTACGGCGACTCCGACGTGGCGGCGGCGATCGGCTTCCTGCGCGCCGACGGCACGGCGGACCTGCGCCGGGTCGGGCTGCTGGGCCTCTCGATGGGCGGCGAGGAGGCGATCGGGGCGGCCGCCTCGATCCCGGAGGTGCGTGCGGTGGTCGCCGAGGGGGCCAGCGCGCGGACGGCGGAGGACAAGGACGCGTGGCTGCCCGGGGGAGTCGCGGGCTCCGTCCAGCGGGTGGTCGACGGCCTCACCTACGGCCTGGTCGACGTGATGACGCCGGCAGGTCCGCCGGTGCCGCTGCGTGACGCCGTGCGCAGCGCCACGGGCACGCGCTTCCTGCTCATCGCCGCGGGCACGTCACCCGACGAGCAGGCGGCCGCCGAGGCCGTCCGCGCGGCGGCGCCGGACCGGGTGTCCGTGTGGGTGGTGCCGGGCGCGTCGCACACCGGCGCCCTACGCACCGAGCCGGCCGCGTGGGAGGACCGCGTCGTCGCGTTCTTCGACGCCGCGCTCGCCGCGCAGCCCACGCCGACCGGCTGACGGCGGCACGCTTCGAGCCGCAGTGACGGCGTCAGGCCTCGCGGACGACGTCGCACACCGGGGGGAGCGGCTCGAACCCGGCCGACGCGTACGTCGCGACGGCCACGACGTTCGAGCTCGCGGTGTTCACGAGCGCGCTGCTCGCACCCAGTGCGTGCAGCGCGGCGGCGGCGGCGCGCGCGATGGCCGTGCCGAAGCCGTGGCCGCGATGGTCGCGGTGCACGCCCAGCGGCTCGAGCAGCCCGGGGCGTCCCGGGCCGGCCGACCACACCGTGCAGGCCGCCACGGCCGTGCCGTGGTCGTCGTAGCCCACGAGGCAGCGCGCGTCGGCGTAGGCCGGGCCCTCGGCCATGGCGTGCCAGCGCGAGTCGGTGAAGGTGGAGCGGTCGAACGCCGCGCGCTGGACGGCGGTGCGCACACCCACGGTGGCCGGCTCCACCTGCTCGATGCGCAGGCCGACGTCGGGCAGGCTGGCCAGACGGTGGCGCAGCGGCGCGCGCGGGTCGCGCTCGACCCAGCCGCGCTCGAGCAGCAGTGCTCGCACGCGGGAGCCCACCGGTGCCTCGACCGCGACGCGGCCGGCGGGCAGCACGCGGCCGGGCGTGACGAGGTCGTCGACCACCTGCGCCGCGGCCTCGTCGTCGAGCCGCGCCTCGGGCGCGATCGCGAGGCGCAGCACGTCCGGCTCGTCGAGCAGGCCGACCACGAGCGGGTTGCCGCCGGAGTCCCAGGTGCGGGTGGCGGCGGCCGTCGTCGTCGCGCCGAACCGCCAGAACCAGCCGAGGTCGCCCGGGTGCAGCTGGAAGGGGTCGTCGTCGCGCTGCCATCGGCCCAGTGCTGCGAGCAGCTCGGTCAGGTGCTCCACGGGCGGGGTGCGCAGCTCGAGGTCCACCGCCCGATCACAGCGCAGCCGGCGTCGCACCACACCCGAGTTTGTCGTCGACCGGACCCGTCGTTACTGCCCGAACGACCGGATCCAGGCCCGGACTCCGCGCTTTCGGGCAGTAACGTCGCAGCCTGGCGAGGCTCAGCGGGCGGGGTCGTGCGCCACCCGGTGCGCGTGCACGCGCGCGTGCTCGATCGCCTCGGGCGTGGTGGCGAACACGTGCCGCTCGTGCGCGAGCTGCTCGTAGACGCGCAGCCGCTGGAGCACCTGCACGTGCTCGGGCCGCACGCCCGAGAGCAGCACGGTGACGTGGCGCCCCTCCAGGCGGCGGATCGTGTCGGCCAGGATCGAGGCGCCGGTGGCGTCCAGCGTGGCGAGGTGCGACATGCGCAGCACGACGACGCTCACCTGCGAGATCTCGGAGAGCTCGAGCAGGAAGGTGTGCGCGGCGCCGAAGAACAGCGACCCCTCCAGCCGGTAGGCGACGATGTGCTCGGCGAGCAGCGACGCCTCCTCGGCCTGGTGGTCGTCGGAGTCGAGCGACACCGGCTCGGTGTCCAGGCGCGACGCGCGGGCGACCTGCTGGAGCGCGAAGAAGCCGGCCACCACGAGGCCGAGCAGCACGGCGGTGACGAGGTCGAACGCCACCGTCGCGACCGTGGTGAGCACGAGCACGACGGCGTCGCCACGGGTCGAGCGCAGGATCGCGCGCAGGCCGGTCACCTCGATCATGAGCACGGCGGTCGCGATGAGGACGCCGGCCAGCGCGGCGAGCGGGATGCCGGCCACCAGCGGCGCCAGCGCCGCCATGACGACGAGCAGCACGAGGGCGTGGGTGAGCGCGGCCAGCCGCGAGCGCGCGCCCGAGCGCACGTTGACCGCCGTCCGCGCGATGGCCGCGGTGGCCGGGATGCCGCCGAAGAACGGCGTCACGACGTTGGCCAGGCCCTGGCCCACGAGCTCCTTGTCCGGGTCGTGGCGCTCGTCGACGCGCATGCCGTCGGCGACGGTGGCCGAGAGCAGGCTCTCCAGCGCGCCGAGGGCGGCGACCGCCACGGCCGGCAGCACCAGGCTGCCCAGCGAGCCCCACGGCACGACCGGCCACGACGGGTGCGGCAGGCCTGAGGGGATCGAGCCGATCGTGGGCACCGCCAGGTGCGTCAGCTGCACGACGACGGCGGCCACCACGACTGCGGGCAGCGACACCGGCCAGGCCGGGCGCCAGCGCACCGCGCCGAGCATCACGACGACGACGAACGCCGCCACGAGCGGCTCCGCCCAGTGCGGGTGGGCCAGCCACGAGCGGACCGCCGACACCGCGACCGCGAGCACCTTCTCGCCCTCGCCGGACGTCCCGAGCGCGGCAGGGATCTGCTGGAGCCCGATGATCAGCGCGATGCCGACGGTGAAGCCCTCCACCACCGGCACCGGCACGTAGCGCATGTAGCGCCCGGCGCCGGTGTAGGCCGCCACTAGCAGGATGAGCCCGGCGATCAGGCCGACCACCAGCACCGTGGACGCGCCGTACTGCGCCACGATCGGCACGAGCACGACGGTCATCGCGCCGGTGGGGCCGGACACCTGGAGGTTGCTGCCGCCGAAGACCGCGGCCACCGCGCCGGCGATCGCGGCCGTGATCAGCCCGGCACCGGCTCCCAGGCCGGACGTGATGCCGAAGGCGAGCGCGAGCGGCAGGGCGACCACGGCGACGGTGAGGCCGGCGACCAGGTCGCGCTTGGGGTCGCGGCGGACCGACTGCCACTCGGCGCGGCCGGGCAGCAGCGCGCGGATCCGGCGTCCCACCCGGGCGATGCCGGTGGCCGGCGGCGGGGCGGCGAGGGCCTGGCTCACGAGCGGGCCCGGCTGCGCAGCTGGCGCCCGAGGGCGCCCTGCTCCTCGGCGACGCGGCGCAGGATGGCGCGGCCGGCGAGCAGGAGGTCGGCCACCTCCGGGACGACGACGCGGTAGACCACCTCGCCGCCCTCGCGGCGCGGCGTCACCAGGCCGGCTCGGCGCAGCACGGCGAGCTGCTGCGAGAGCGCGCTGGGCTCGACGTCGATCTCGTCGAGCAGCTCGTGCACGGCGTGGTCGCGCTCGGTGAGCAGCTCGAGCACCCGGATGCGCACCGGGTGGCCGAGGGTGCGGAAGAACTCCGCCTTGGCCTGGTAGAGCGGGACGGGCACGCCGGCCTCCGTCGCGAGCGGGACGAGGAACGGGGTGAGTATCTACACAATTGCAAACAACTGCAACTCGCCGTCCGGACGGCCCGACCTCCGCGTTACTGCCCGAACGACCGGATCTGGGCGCGAAGTCCGCGCTTTCGGGCAGTTACGTCGAGGGGGTCGGGGGTGCGTCGGCCGGCACGGGGGTGAGGACGGCGACCGGGATCGTCCGCCCGGCCTTGGCGGCGTACCTCGCCACCTGCGGTGCCTGCACGAGGACGACGTCGCGCCACACGCGGTCGCGCTCGTCGCCGAGCAGCTCCCGCGGCACCGCGCGGAACCGGCGTCCGAGCACCTGCACCTCGGCCACCTCCGCCCGGCGGAGGTTCTCGAACCAGTCGGGGTCGTGCGGCGAGCCGGACCCGGTGCCCCACACGACGAGGTCGTCGCCCTCCTCGAGGAACCGCATGCAGGCGGGCCGCGGCACGCCGGTGCGGCGCCCCGGCGTCGTCACCATCGCGACGTGGATGTCCTTGCTCCAGCTCGACAGCCGCCCGTCGGTACGCCGGTACAGCCACACCCCGACCCGGTTGCCCGTGCGGGTCCACCGGCGGCGCAGCGAGGTCACGGCCAGACCCCGGCGACGTCGCTGCCGCCGCGCAGCCGCGTCATCCGGCGCTCGAACCGGCGGCGTCCCATGAGCGACCACATCGCCCGCACCACCCAGGGGAGGCGGGCGACGAACGCCGCGGACTCCTCGGGGGTGGCCGATACCAGCATCCAGCCGAGCGCGACGAACTTCTCGTCGTTGCTGAACTCGGCGAACGCCGCGTCGCCCATGGCCTGCCACTCGGCCTGGGTGACGCACCGTCGGCAGACCGGGAGGATGCCCGCCTCCTCCTCGTCGAGATGCGGCAGCAGTGCGGCCGTCACGGCGTCGAGCGCATCGGCCAGCTCGGGCCCGCCCGGGGCGGTGCGCCACGGGCCCAGCACCGAGCGGCTCCGTCCGACCGCCTGTGCGACCGCCTCGTGCTGCGCCTCCATGCGCTCGACGAGGCCGGCGTCGGGCTCGGACCGCGCCACCAGCAGCGGCCACAGGTGCTCGTCCTCGGCGGTGTGGTGGTGGTGCAGGGCGCTGAGCAGGAACTCCGTCTCGTCGGACACCGCCGAGGCCCAGGCCGTGTCGCCGGCCGGCACCCTGCGGGCCAGCTCCGCCAGCTCGGCGAAGCCCTGACGGAAGATGCGGTGCACCACCACCATCTCGTGCACGTCGGGACGCTGGTTCTCGGCGGTCGTGGCCATGGCCGGCACCTCCCCGGCGGCGGAGCCCGCGTGGCGAACTCTTCAGGCCGCCTGATGTTCAGGTAACCTTAGGACTATGGCGCGACGGGCACAAGACCCCGCTGAGGGGGCGAACACCGTCGCACTGCTCGGGCAGGCCTACAGCCTGCTGGGCTTCCAGATCGTCGACGGCGTCGTGGGCGCCGGCTACCCGCAGAAGCCCGCGCACTCGGCCGTGTTCGCGCAGATCAGCGAGGACGGGTCGCGGCTGACCGAGCTGGCCCGCGGGGCGAACATGACGCCGCAGGCCATGGGCGAGCTGGTCGACGAGCTGGAGGACCTCGGCTACGTGGTGCGCCGTCCCGATCCGCGCGACCGGCGCGCGAAGCTGATCACGCTCACCCCCCGGGGACGTGACTGCATCGCCGCGGGGATGCTGACGATCGAGGGCATCGAGGCGCGGCTCGCCGAGGTGCTCGGCGAGCGCGGCCACCGCCAGCTGCGCAGTCTGCTGCGCCGCCTGCTCGCCGACGCCTGATCATCACCACGCGCCGTGCCGCTCGCTCCCGCCGGCCGCCCCGGCCGGGGTCGCACGTTACTGCCGGAAGATCCGGATCCGGCGCCAGGATCCGGTCATCCGGGCAGTAACGACGAGGGGTCAGGCGGCGGGGGAGCGGCGCCGGCCGACGAGCAGGTAGGCGATCGGGCCGACGGGCTGCACCACGAACGACGCGCACCACAGCGGCTTGGGGCCGCGCACCTGCTCGCGCGGGCGCCGGACGAGGTCGACGAGGGCCACCGTGGTGAGCACCAGCTCGACGGCGCCGCCGACGATGACGGCGGTCTGCTGGCCGGACGACAGGTCGCTCCAGCTCTTCTTCTGACCCATGGCAACCTCCACCTCGTCGAGCCGACCGCATCAAGATCACCGTAACGCCGGCCCCACGCCGTTGCCGCTCGGCGCCCGCGGGCACGCGGCGCCCGGCGAGGACCGACGACGTCCCGGCCAGCCCCCGTGGCCGGGGTTCGGCGCGCGGCAGGTGAGCCGACGTCCGCTGCTCGCCCGAGGGCGGCAGGGCGGCGGCGACCGCGGCCAGCGGACCGGTCAGCCCGCGCCGCGGGGCGAGGCCCACCCTCGCCGGTGCAGGCGCTCGATGCCGTCGAGGATGACGTCGAGGGCGAACTCGAACTCGAACTGGTCGTCGCACGTGCTGCCCACCGCCGAGTCGGGCTCGTGCGCGCCCGCGCCGGCGATGACGAGGATGTGGGGGTAGCGCGCGGAGAACTCGCGCACCATCGCCTCGAGCATGGCTGGGTCGTCGGGCGGCTGCGGCGTCGGGAACACCTCCTGGGTGAACCCCCACATCCGGCTGCCCACAGCGTGCAGCGCGTGGTGCGCGAGATCCGGGCTCAGCCCGCCCGACAGGAAGTCGCCCGCGAGGGCGTCCATATAGGCGAGCACCACGGCGGACGCCGACGTGCGCGTCTCGATCACCCGCGGCACCCACGGGTGGCGCAGCAGCACCTGGCGCGAGGCGAGGATCCGGCCGCGCACGCGGGAGCGCCATCCCCGCGCGGAGGGAGGCGGCTCGATCTCGGCGAGCACGACGTCGACCATCCCGTCGAGCAGGTCCTCGCGGTCGGCGACGTGCTTGTAGAGCGCCATCGGGACGACGCCGAGCCGCTCGGCGAGCACGCGCATCGTGAGGGCGTCGGTGCCGAGCTCGTCCGCCGCGGCTACCGCCTCGCGGAGCACCCGGTCGCGGCTGAGCCGCTCCCGCGGGGCGGGGCGGCGGGGCCGGGACGCGCGCGTGCCCCCGCTGTCGGGGGAGCGGCGGGGGCTTGACACGTGTACACCGTACACCTACGGTTCCGGCACAAAGGTGTACGCCGTACACCGGAGTCTCGGAGGCCCTCATGACCCCCACCCGCCGCGCCGCAGTCGCCACGGGCGTGCTGTTCTTCGCCACCCACGTCACGTCGGTGACCGCGCTCGCGCTCTACGGCCCTGCGCTCGACGACGCCGGCTTCGTCACCGGCTCGGGCTCCGAGCAGTCGGTGCTCACGGGAGCCTTCCTCGAGGTGCTGCTGGCGCTGACGATCGTGGGCACCGGCGTCGCGATCTTCCCGGTGGTGCGGCGCTACAGCGAGGGCGCCGCGCTCGGCTACGGCGCCCTGCGCACCCTCGAGGCGGCCGTCATCGCCGCGGGCATCGTGCCGCTGCTCGCGCTGACGACCCTGCGCGACGACGGCGTCGCCTCGGCCTCGGACGCCGTCGCCCCCGCGCTGGTGTCGCTGCACGACTGGACGTTCCTGCTCGGCCCCAGCTTCGTGTGCGCGACCAACACGACGGTCCTCGCGTTCGCGCTGCTGCGCTCGGGGCTCGTCGCCCGCTTCGTCCCCGTGATCGGCCTCGTGGGCGGCCCGCTGCTGTTCGCCTCGGGCACGGCGCAGCTGTTCGGCGCCGTCGCGCCGCTGTCCGCCGTGGCGGCGGTGTGCGCGGTTCCGGTGTTCGCCTGGGAGATCAGCCTCGCCACCTACCTGCTGGTGAAGGGCTTCCGCCCCGATGCGCTGCGCCGGCTCGACGCACGCGAGGCGCAGGGGCAGCCGGAGCTGGTGGCCGCGTGACGCCGCCGGCTCAGCCCGACGCGACCTCGCGCCAGGTCTCGACGGCCGGCACCACGTAGTAGGCGCCCGACAGCGGGGTGGTGTAGCGGGTCAGGGCGTCGCGGACGCCGTCACCCACGCCGGCCATCCGTTCGAGCATGCGCGAGAGCCGGGTCTGGTCGTGGGAGAAGCCGACGAAGTGCGTGCCGTGCTCGCGGACCGTCCCGTAGGGCACGTTGCGCCGGAAGATGTCGAGCTCCTCGCCGCCGACCTCGAGCACGGTGCGAGCCACGTGGGAGTCGGCCGGCTTGACGTCGTCGGCCAGCTCGACGCTGTCGGGCTTCGTGCGCCCGATGACGTCCTCCTGCTCGCGCTCGCTCAACGACGTCCAGGCGTCGGCGAGGTGCACCCACTGCTGGAGCAGCACCACGGAGGACCCCTCGCCCGGCTCCCCGGGCGGGACGGCGACGACGCCGACCGCCTCGTCGAGCGACGGGTTCTCGGTGCCGTCCTCGAACCCGGTGAGGTCGCGGCTGTGCCGGTAGGACCAGCCGGTGACCTCCAGGGCGAGCTCGGCGACCGGGCGCGTCGCGGCGAGGATGCCGGTGGCGACGTCGAACACGAGGTCCGTGGCGGCCCCGGCGACCCACACCCACGCGTCGCGCTGCGTCGCAGGCATCGTGAAGCCGTCCGGGCCCACGACCGGGCTCGCGAAGTCCGCTGCCCCGAGCGGGAGGTGCTCGGGCGCGACCTGCGCCCAGGCCGACGGGCGCACGCCGACGACCAGGTTGACGCCGCCGACCGTGGTGCGCGGCTCCTCGATCGCGGCAAGGGCGTGCACCAGCTCGCGCGGAGAGGCGCCAGGCCGTGCGGAGAGCTCGAGGAAGCAGTGCGCCGCGGTGCCCACGGCGAAGATCCCCGGCTGCGGCGTCCTCATGGTCGTCTCCCTCGGCTCGCGGAGCAGGGGTCGGGGTCCGGCTGAGCTGTCCTCCGCCGCCCGATGCGGAGGCAGTCCCGCGCGGACCCCGACGTGCAGGACCCTAGCGACAGCCGTGCACGCCGGCGCCCGGTCCGCCTCGAGGGCGGCCGGGCACCGGCGTGCCGCGGGTGCGGGGGAGAGCGGGTCGGGCGGCGCCGTCAGTCGCGCTGCCAGGTCACCTCGAGCTCGTGGCGCCGGCCGAACCGCTCGAGGTGCGCGCCGACCACCTGCGTGACGCGGTCGAGCGTCTCGGCGTCCGCGGCCGTGGCGCGCAGCTCGAGGGCCGCAGACGCCGGGCTCAGCAGGCACTCGCCACCGGCGAGGAGGAGGCGGACGCCGTCGGCCTCCTCGTGCACCTCGGCCTTGCGGCCGAGGTGGGAGGCGAGCTGGCGGGCGTAGCGCTCGGGCGAGCCGGTGGCCACGAGCGCGACCGCGGTGAGCGACGTGCTCACGAGTCGGTCTCCGGGCCGTCGGCCAGGAGCAGGTACATCGAGCGGCGCGCCTCGGTGAGGATCGCTGCCGCCTTCTCGACCTGGGCCTCCGTGCCGTTGCGGCCCACCTGGCGGGTCGCGCCGTGCAGCTGCTCGAGCAGGTCGCGGAGGTCCGGTCCGCGGCGTCGGCCCTCGTAGCCGCCGAACGGGTCCGCGGGTGCGGCCTCGGCGTCGGCGACGAGCGCCCGGCCGGCGTCGGTGAGCGCGGCCACCTTGCGGCCGGACTCGGCCGTCACGGTGACCAGGCCCTCGTCCTCGAGCTGGGCGAGCGCGGGGTAGATGGCCCCCGGGCTCGGGGTCCACCGGCCGTTGCTGCGGTCGGCGATCGCCTGCATGAGCTGGTAGCCGTGCATGGGCTCCTCGGCGAGGAGCATCAGCACGGCCGCGCGGACGTCGCCGCGCGGGGCGCGCCCGCGTCCGCCGTGTCGGCGTCCGGGCCCGCGGCCGCGGTGGCCGGCGTCGTCAGGGTGGTCGAACGCGTCGACCGGGTGGTGGTAGCGGCGTCGGCCGGCAAGTCGATCCGGCCCGCCGTGCCGCTGGGGGTGGGAGTGCGAGGTCATCGCGTCCCTCCTTCCGTTGTTCGTGACAGTAACGATACATCGTTACTGTCACGAACGTCAACCCGGGTCGAGCGGTCACCGGCCGCCCGTAGGGTCGCCGCCGTGGAGGAGGTGCACCGGCTCACCCGGCAGGAGGCGCGGCGGATCGCCGTGCGGGCCCAGCTGCTCGACGCCGCCCGGCCCGACGACGTCGTCGACACGGTGCGCCACCTCACCCAGGTGCAGGTCGACCTCACCGCGGCCGTCGCGCCCAGCGCCGACCTCGTGCTCTGGAGCCGCATCGGCCCCTCGTACGACCCGGCCGAGCTGCGCGACGCCCTCGACGAGCAGCGGCTCGTGGAGCTGCGCGGGTTCGTGCGCCCCATGGTGGACCTGCCGCTGTTCCGGGCCGAGATGGCCGAGTGGCCGGGCACCGGCGAGCTGCGCGACTGGCAGCGCTACCAGGGCGAGTGGGCGCGCAGCAACGAGTCGTTTTGCCAGGACGTGCTCGCGCTGCTGCGCACCGACGGCCCGCTGGTGGCCGCCGACCTCCCGGACACCTCGGTGGTGCCGTGGCAGTCGTCGGGCTGGAACGCGAACAAGAACGTCGCGATGCTGCTCGACCTGCTCACCATGAGCGGCGAGGTGGCAGTGGCCGGACGCCGCGGGCGCGAGCGCCTGTGGGACCTCGCCTCGCGCGTCTACCCCGACGAGCCCGCCGTGCCGACGCCCGAGGCGCGGCGCATCCGGGCCGAGCGGCTGCTGCGTGCGATGGGGATCGCCCGCGCCCGCGGACCGGAGGAGTACTCGACCGTCGCGCTCGACCTCAGCGAGGTCGGCGAGCCCGCGGTCGTGGAGGGCGTGCGCGGCACGTGGCGCGTCGACCCGGCGCAGCTCGGCCGTCCCTTCCGCGGGCGCACCGCGCTGCTCTCGCCCCTGGACCGGCTGGTCGCGAACCGCAAGCGCATGACCGAGCTGTTCGAGTTCGACTACCAGCTCGAGATGTACAAGCCGGCCTCCGCCCGCCGCTGGGGCTACTGGGCCCTGCCCGTGCTGCACGGCGACCGCCTCGTGGGCAAGGTCGACGCCACCACCGACCGCGACGAGGGCGTGCTGCGCGTGGCGGCGGTGCACCGCGACGTCGCCTTCACCGCGGCCCTGGAGTCCGGCGTCCGCCGCGAGCTCGACTCGCTCGCGCGGTGGCTCGGCGTCGAGCTCGTGCTGCCCGACTGACGCGACAGGGCGGACCGCCCGGTGCTGCCCTCCAGCGGGCGGCGGCACCGGACGGAGCCCTGCTCCCGGCGGGTCAGCGCCCGCCGAGCGCCTCCTGCAGCTCGGCCTTCGACATCGACGACCGGCCGGGGATCCCGCGCCGCTTCGCTTCGTTGTACAGCTGCGCCTTGGTCCGGCCGCCGGGGCCGGAGTGGCTGCGCAGCCCGCCGCGCCGGCTCGAGGAGATGTCCTGCGTGGACGACCTGCTCGCCGTGGCCGACTCGCCGTGGCGGGCCCGTTCCTTGTTGACGGTGCGGGCCGCGATCTCCTCGGCCTCGTCGTCGTCGTGACCGCGGTCCTCGAGGCCGTCCTTGATGTGCTCGTACTGCCTCTCGCGCTTCGCGCTCCAACTCCGCTGAGGCATCGCCGTCCCCTTCCCTGCGTGGAGGGCGGCGGTGGTGCCCGGGACGAGGGGGTCGAAACCGTGCAGGCTCAGGCGCGTGGCGCTGCGAGGTCGCTGGCCACCTGGGGCAGCAGCGCCGCGGCGATGGCGAGCTCGCCGGCCGCGTCCGGGTGGAAGGGGTAGCGCTGGGACAGCCCCTGCACCCAGGGCTGGGCGGTGCACAGCTCGTGCCCGGCGAAGCTGGGTGCCACGGTGGCGAAGCCGAACGCGCCGGCGCCCTCCGCGAGCACCTCGTTGAGCTGCGTGAGCTCCGAGCGCATCGGGTCGATCTTGGTGCGCAGCTTGGTCGCCTGGTCCGCCGACGTGGCCCCGGCGAACCCGTAGCCGGCGGGCGGGCTCGGCGGCCGGTTCGGGTCCACGAGGGCCGGGCAGTCGAAGCTCTGCCCGAACGGGTCGTAGTACTGCACCACGACCACGCTCGGGTGGGTGGGCAGGTCGGCCAGCTGCTGGAGCAGCTGCGCGTACTGGATGCGGAAGGTGTCGAGCCGGTTCTCGAACAGCCGCTCGCTCACCTGGTCGTCGCAGCGGTCGAGGCCGTAGCAGAGCCGCAGGAAGTCGGCCCAGCCGATGTCGTTGGCGCCCACGCTCACCACCACCACGCGCAGCGAGGGCAGCGCCTTGAGGACGCCGACCTGCGGGGGCACCGTCACCTGTCCCTCCTGCTGCGGTCCGAGCAGCCCGGAGTCCAGGGTCGCCGAGCTGCACGCGAGGTTCGCCGTCTTCACCTTGAGCGCGGCGCCCATCACGACCGCGTACGCGTCGCGCGAGCGGCCGCACGTCTCGTCGAAGCCGCTGGGCTTCGCGAGCGGGGTGTTGCCGACGCCGGCGGCGGTGGAGTCGCCGATCACCGCGAGCTCGACGTCGCCGTCGAGCGCTCCGGCCGGCGTCAGCGGCGGCACGAGCGGCGCCGTGCCGGTGAGGTCGGACAGCGACCGGATCGACGAGAGCGCCGCGCGGGCCGAGGTGATGCTGACCAGCACCGACACCAGCACGAGCAGCACGGCGACGCCCACCGTGACGGCCACCTGTCCCAGCTGCCGCCCGCGCCCGTGCACGTGCGGCAGCCGCCCCCGGGCGATGGCCCCCACCCCGAGCAGCGCGAGCCGCAGCCCGGCGGCGATCACCGCGGTCACCAGCACCAGCCGCACGAAGTACGACGTCCATCCGGAGGCCAGTGCATCGCCCAGCTGGGTCGTGCGCAGCGTGGGCCCGGTGGTGGGGGAGGTCTCGATGAAGTCCGACGCCGCGGCGTTGCGGTCGAAGCGCTGCCACTCGATGCGCGGCCGGATCGGGCCGTCGAACTGCAGGGCCGTCTCGACCGGGCCCTCACCGAACAGGTCCGCCTGTCCCGGGCCGGCCAGCCCCCGCAGCGCGACCGGCGAGACCGCGCCCAGGCGCAGGTCCTGGCCGAAGACCGTCACCCGCACCGGGGGCGTCAGCAGCAGGGCCAGCGCGAACGCGACCGTCGCGGTGAGCACCGTCAGGCCGACCGCGACCGTCCGGCGCAGCCACGGTCGGGACACACATCCCTTGTACGTCGCCATGAGCCGTGAGGCCACCGGGTGTCCGTCCACCGGGGCGCCCGGCCGCTTTCGAGACGCGCTCGGGACGGACGTGCGACGTCGACGGGCCCGGAGCCAGCGCGACGACGGCCGGCTCGGAATGCCGCCCGGCGCGGCCGGTTCACCACTGTCGAACGCCCGGCGCCCCGAATGGGCACCCAGGCGTCACGCCAGTCGCCACTGCGGGGCGGTCGTCGGGTGGTCGGGTCACACCCTGACTGCCTCGAGGAGGAGCCAGCCCGCGAAGAGGAAGAAGAGCGTTGCCGCGCCGATACGGATGACCTTCTCCGGGAGGTTCTTGCCGAGCACGGCGCCGACGCCGATGGCCAGGGCGTCGGCGGCGACCATGCCGAGAGTCGAGCCGACCCACGTGCCGAACCAGCCGTTGTCCGTGGCCAGCGTGATCGTGGCAAGCATCGTCTTGTCGCCCAGTTCGGCGAGGAAGAACGCGATGGCGACGGCGAAGAATGCCGAACGCTGAGTCCGCTCGGCCCTGCCCTCCTCGTCCTCGGACAGCTCGTCACCCCGCAGCGTCCAGATGCCGAAGCCGATGAACGCGAGGGCCGCGACGACGTTGATCAGCGTGGTGGGCAGCGCGACGCCGACGAGTGCGCCCACCGCGACGGAGAACAGGTGGACCAGGGCGGTCGCGACCGTGATCCCGGCCAGCACGGTCCAGAACCGGAACCGGGTGGCGAAGGTCATCGCCATGAGCTGGGACTTGTCCCCGAGCTCGGCGACGAAGATGACGACGAACGACAGGATCAGGGCGTCCACGCGGATGCGCCTTCCGGCTCGTGGGCCGGGCGAGGACGTCGGGGCGACGCTTCGACCGACCCGGGTACGGGTCTCGGTCGAAGGTCTCGCCCACCTGCTTGTGCAGGTCCGTGAGCCGGGCCGGTGGGCCAGTGTGTCGACTCGACGGTTGGGGGCTACTCCCCTTCGTTCGCCGTGACGCTACCAGAGCACGCACCGCTCCCCGGCACTCCGCATCCGCCCCTGCCTCCGGCTCCGGTGCGGCGCGAACGACCTGACCCGGTCCGCCTCGGCGACAGTCGTGACGTGACCGGGTCCGATCCTCGCCGCCAGGCGTGGCGCAGCGCGTCCGGGTTCAGCCCTTGATCGAGCGCTCCTGGCCCTGCCAGAAGTCCGCGCGGAGCTTGAACTTCTGGAGCTTGCCGGTGGCGGTGCGCGGGAGCGACTCGCGGAACTCCACCCGTTTGGGGCACTTGTAGCCGGCGAGGCGGCTGCGGCAGTGCGCGATGACGTCCTCGGCGGTGAGGTCCGAGCCGTCGGTGACGATGAGCGCGGTCACGGCCTCGCCCCAGCGGTCGTCGGGGGTGCCGACGACGGCCACCTCGCGGACGGCGGGGTGCGAGGCGATGGCGTCCTCCACCTCGATGGAGGAGACGTTCTCGCCGCCGCTGATGATGACGTCCTTCTTGCGGTCGCTGATCGTGAGGTAGCCGTCGTCGAGGTGGCCGCCGTCGCCGGTGTGGAACCAGCCACCCTCGAGGGCCTGCGCCGACTCCTCCGGCTGCTGCCAGTAGGACTCGAGCACGACGTTGCTGCGCGCGAGCACCTCGTCGGACTCGTCGGTGCGCAGGCGGACGCCGAGCGCGGGGGCGCCGGCGCGCCCGAGCAGGCGGGCGCGCTCACCGGGCTCGAGGTCGTCCCACTCGGACCGGCGGCGGTTGATGGTGAGCAGGGGAGCGGTCTCGGTGAGGCCGTAGATCTGGATGAACTCCCAGCCCAGCTCGGTCTCGATCCGCTCGATGGTGCGGGTGGGCGGCGGCGCCCCGGCCACCACCACGCGGACGCGGTCGCGACCGGGGATCGGGCCGTCCCAGGTGGCCGCGGCGTCGAGCACCATCGCGAGCACCGCGGGCGCGCCGCACAGCAGGGTGACGCCGTGCTCCTCGACACGGCGGAGCACCTCGGCGCCGTCGACCTTGCGCAGCACGATGTGGCGGCCGCCGACGCCGGACACGGCGTAGGGCATCCCCCAGCCGTTGGCGTGGAACATCGGCAGCGTGTGCAGCAGCACGTCGCGGTCCGAGACGGTGGTGTGCATCGCGAAGGTGACGGCGTTGACCCAGAGGTTGCGATGGGTGAGCTGCACGCCCTTGGGCCGTGCCGTGGTGCCGGAGGTGTAGTTGATCGTCGCTGTGGCCGTCTCGTCGCCCTCCCACGGGCGGCCGCTGTCGCGGCCGGAGAAGAACTCGTCGTCGCACTCGCCGAGCACGTAGTCGTGACCGGTGCGCACAGTGTCGAACAGGTGGGTCAGCTCCGGGTCCACGAGCAGCACCTGCGCGCCGCTGTGCCCCACGATGTACTCGACCTCGGCCGGGGCGAGCCGGAAGTTCACCGGCACCAGCACGCGGCCGGAGCCGGAGACGCCGAAGAAGCTCGTCAGCAGGCGCGCAGAGTTGTGCGACACGATCGCCACGCGACCGCCGACGGGCACGCCGAGCCGGTCGAGCGCCGCGGACTGCGAGGCCGCGGCGGCGGCGAGCTGCGTGTAGGTCCACGGCCCCACGGGCGGTGCCGGCTGGTCCGGCTCGTCGACGACGGCGACGCGGTCCGGGTAGACGAGGGCTCCCCGCTCGAGGAAGTCGTTGACGGTGAGCGGCACGTGCATGCGGCACCTCCTGTGGGGGTCCCGAGTCTCGCACCGAGCACCCGGCTGCGCAGCCGATCGGCGCGCCGCCGGGGGTCAGAGGCCAGCGGCGGCGTCGATCGCAGCCTCGGAGCGCAGGGCGCGGTGCACGGCGTCGAGGGTGAGCACCCCGGCCGGGGCGCCGTCGCGCACCACCAGCACCCGGCCGTCCGGGGAGTCGAGCACGGCGGAGAGCGCGACGCGCAGCGTGCAGTCAGAGTCGAGCCGCGCGCGGTCGTCGTCGCCGGGCGCCACCGGCTCGAGGTCGGCGACGTCGAGGGCGGTGACGGCGAGGCGCTTGATGGTGCGGTCGCTGCCGACGAAGCTCGCGACGAAGTCCGACGCCGGCTCGGCGAGCAGCTGGGCGGGCGTGGCGTACTGCTCGAGGTGGCCGCCCTCGCGCATGACGGCGATGCGGTCGCCGAGGCGCACCGCCTCGTCGACGTCGTGGGTCACGAACACGACGGTCTTGCGCACGCGCTCCTGGAGCCGCTGGAACTCCGCCTGGAGCCGGTCGCGCGCGATCGGGTCGACCGCGCCGAACGGCTCGTCCATGAGCAGCACGGGCGGGTCCGCGGCGAGCGCGCGTGCGACGCCCACCCGCTGGCGCTGGCCACCGGAGAGCTGGTGGGGGTAGCGGTCGCCCTGGCGGTCGGAGTCCAGGCCCACCAGCTCGAGCAGCTCGTCCACCCGCGCGTCGATACGCCGGCGGTCCCAGCCGAGCAGCTCGGGCACGGTGGCCACGTTGCGGCGCACGGTGAGGTGCGGGAACAGGCCCACCTGCTGGATCACGTAGCCCATCGAGCGACGCAGGCGCACCGGGTCGGCGTGGGTGACGTCCTGACCACCGACGAACAGGCGACCGCTCGTGGGCTCGACGAGGCGGTTGATCATCCGCATCGTGGTGGTCTTGCCGCACCCGGACGGGCCGACGAGCACGCACACCTCGCCCGCGCCGACCTCGAGGTCGAGCGCGTGCACGGCCACCGTGCCGTCGGGGTACGTCTTGCCGACCTGCTCCAGCCGGATCATCGGATCCGCAGTAGCGTCCACGTGTGCCCTTTCTCGCGTTGGACGAGACCGACCTGCCGCCCAACCCGTGGTTCAGCTGGACCTACGTGACGGACCATGTCGACGAGCTGCTCGCGGCGGGCAAGGAGCACCTGCTGATCACGCTCGCCTCGGTGGCGCTCGCGATGGTGGTGGCCATCCCGCTCGCCCTGCTGGTACGACGCTACCCGCGACTGCGCGGTGCGGTGCTCGGTCTGGGCGGGGTGCTCTACACGATCCCCGCCCTCGCGCTGATCTCCCTGCTCTGGCCGGTGTTCGGTCTCTCGCCGCTGACCGTCACCATCGCACTCGCGGCGTACGCCCTGCTCGTCGTGCTCCGCAACACGCTCGTGGGCCTCGACGGCGTGCCGGTGGACGTCGTCGACGCCGCGCGCGGAATGGGGTTCGGCCCGGGACGCATGCTCCTGCGGGTGCAGCTGCCGCTGGCGACGCCGGCGATCCTCGCGGGGCTGCGCCTGGCCACGGTGTCGACGGTGGGGCTCGTCACCATCGGCGCCCTGGTGGGCCACGGCGGCTACGGCACGCTCATCCTCGGCGGCTTCATCGACAACTTCTACCACGCGCAGATCATGACGGCGACGGTGCTGACCGTGGCCCTCGCGATCGCGCTGGAAGGCCTGCTGCTGCTGCTCGAACGCGCGCTCACCCCGTGGTCGCGCGCACGGGGGAGGACGTCCTCGTGACCACGGTGACCGGCGTCTGGCAGTGGCTGACCGACCCCGCGCACTGGAGCGGGCCGGACGGCATCCCGGCACGCACCCTGGAGCACGTGCAGATCAGCCTGCTCGCGCTGCCCGTCGCCGTGGTGATCGCTGTGCCGGCCGGCATCCTCCTGGGGCGCAGCGGCCGGGCGGCGTTCCTCACCTTCAGCGTGGGCAGCGTCGGTCGCGCGATCCCGACCTTCGCGCTGCTGTTCATCTTCGCCTCGTGGGACCCGGTGGGGGTGGGCGACGAGGCCGCCGTGCTCGCGCTCGTGCTGTTCGCCATCCCGCCGCTGCTCACCAACACCTACATCGGCCTGCGCGAGGTCGACCACGACGCGCTCGACTCGGCCGTCGGCCTCGGCATGACCTCGTGGCAGCGGCTGTGGCGGGTCGAGCTGCCGCTGTCGGTGCCGCTCGTGTCGGCGGGGCTGCGCACCACGACCGTCCAGGTGGTGGCCACCGCCTCGCTGGCCGCGTTCGTGGGCGGCGGCGGTCTCGGCCGCTACGTGGTCGACGGGTTCGGCCAGCAGGACACCGTGCTGGTGATGAGCGGCGTCGTGCTCATCTCCGCGCTGTGCCTGGCCACCGAGGGCCTGCTCGCGCTGCTCCAGCGGGCCGCCACACCGCCGGGGCTGCGCGCGGGCGCGGAGGGGGTGGCGACCTCCGTCTGAGCGCCGGGCGGGTGGCGTAACGGGACATTCCCGGCCTTCCACCCCCTCAGAGGCGGGCGGCCGGGAGGGTCGGCCGAGGTCACGCGGGTGTCACGAAGATCGGTCGGGGTCCTGAACAGGGTGGCCGATGTGGGTGGGGCGTGTTGAGGTCTTCTCATGAACCGTTCCTGGATCGCCCGGTCGTCCGCCGCCGTAGCGCTCGTCGCAGGGTCGCTCCTGCTCGCCGCCTGCGGCGCCTCGGCCAGCCCCGGCTCGTCGTCCACGGCCGCGACGTCCAGTCCCGCCGCCTCCGGCTCCTCGCCCGTCGCGAAGGGCCCGATCGTCGTCGGCGCCTTCGGCTTCGGCGAGAGCAAGATCCTCGCCAACATGTACGCCGACGTGCTCACCAAGGCCGGCTACGAGGCGTCGGTGAAGGAGCTCACCAACCGCGAGGTGGTCGAGCCGGCGCTGGAGAAGGGCGACGTCCAGGTCGTCCCGGAGTACCTCGCCACGCTCACCGAGTTCCTCAACGCCAAGGTCAACGGCGCCAACCCGGCGCCGAAGGCCTCCGGCGACGTCGACAAGACCCTCGCCGCCCTCAAGGCGCTCGCCGAGCCCCGGGGCCTCACCCCGCTCACCCCGTCGCCGGCGGCCGACCAGAACGCCTTCGCCGTCACCTCCGACTTCGCCTCCGCCAACAACCTCACCTCGCTGTCGGACCTCGCGGCGTACTCCCAGTCGCACGACGTGCGCCTCGGCGGGCCGCCGGAGTGCCCCACCCGCACCTACTGCCAGATCGGGCTGGAGAAGACCTACGGCATGAAGATCTCGTCGTTCACCTCGCTCGACGCCGGCGGCCCGCTGACCAAGCAGGCCCTCAAGCAGGGCAAGATCGACGTCGGCCTGGTGTTCTCCTCCGACGGCGGGGTCGCGGCGTTCAACCTCGTGGTGCTCACCGACGACAAGAAGCTCCAGAACGCCGACAACGTGATCCCGGTGGTCAACAGCAGCGTCATGAGCGACGACCTCGCCGCGGCCCTCAACGCGGTGTCGGCCGCGCTCACCACCGACGACCTGGTGGCGCTGAACAAGTCCGTCGACATCGACCGCAAGGACCCGGCCACGGTCGCCAAGGACTGGCTCACCTCGAAGGGCCTCGTCTAGCGGTCCGATCCCAGCGGGCCAGAAGGGGCGCACCCGAGCGGGTGCGCCCCTTCTGCACGTCGCGGACCCGGTCGGCGGCTCCTCCCACGACAGCCCACCGTTCCTAGGAACCAGGGGTGTGGCTCGAGAGCCGGATCAACAATCGGGACGATGACCGGTCGCCGTGCCCCGAGCACGCTGGTCGGGGCCGCTCGCCGTCCGGCGCCGCGGCCCCGAACGGCGAGAGGGGATTCCATGTCCAAGGGAACGGCGTGGCGCATCGGGGGGTTCGCCGCGGCGCTCACGGCCTCGGTGGCGCTCGTCGCCGCGGCCACCGGCACCACGGGGGCGTACTTCACCGACACCCACGACGGCACGCTCAACGGCTCGTCCGGCCACCTGACGCTTCAGATCGGTCACCCGGGTCAGCTCTCGATGAACTTCACGGACCTGATCCCCGGCCAGACGCAGACCAAGCACGTGTCGTTCACCACCAACAGCAGCTCGGACGTTACCGAGGACGTCTGGGTGCTGTTCCCGGTCAGCGACGCGGCTGACCAGACGGCCTACGCGCACTTCACCGGCGGCAAGGGCGAGTACGGCTACGCCGACGGCGGTCTCGGCCGCTACGCGCAGATCGAGATCGGCGCCACCACCGGCAGCTACAACCGGGCGTTCGTCTCGCACAACCTCGCCAACGACCCGTCGATGACCGACAGCTTCGGCGGCTTCGCATCGTCCTGCTACAACCCGGCGACCGGTCGCGGCGGCGAGACCGCGGCGCCCACCAGCCCGGGCGACACGAGCATGGGCTACTGCGGCGTGCCGAAGATGATCCTGGTCGCGTCCAACCTGTCCAGCGGCGCCGCGGGCACCGTCGACATCACCTTCGGGCTGACCGGCAAGGCCACCACGCAGAGCGTGCCGTGGCTGAGCGACGTCCACTGGCAGATCGTCGCCACGCAGCACGGTGTGGCGCCGAACGCGCTGAACTACTGATCCGGGGGATGACGCGGCGGCCGACGGGCCGTCGCCTCGTCCGGGCCGGCGGCGTGGTGGGGTCCACCGCCGCCGGCCCGGGCGGTCCGGTCCGCGGACGTCGCAGGAGGAGGTCGTCGTGAAGGTCGTCGCACGGGTGCTCGCGGGCGCCCTCGTGGCGGCGCTCCTCGGCGCCCTCCTTCTCGGCGTCGTGGGCTGGGTCCGCGGCTACCGCGTCTACGTCGTGCACACCGGCTCGATGGTGCCGGCGCTCGTGCCCGGCGACGCCGTGCTCGACGGCCCGGCGCAGCCGCCCGAGCCCGGCCAGGTGGTCACCTTCCGGCTCGGCGGCCCCGACGGCCGCGTGACCCACCGAGTGGTCTCCACCGTCGACGGCATCGTGCACACCAAGGGCGACGGCAACGCCACCGTCGACCCGTGGGTCATCAAGCCCGACGACGTCGTCGGCACCATGCAGGCGCGCCTGCCCCGGGTGGGCTTCCTGCTGGTCTACCTGCGGTCGCCGGCCGGCCTGGCCTCGCTGCTCACCTCGCTGCTCGCGCTGGCGCTGCTGTGGCGGGTCTTCTTCCCGAAGCCCGCGCAGTCACTGGCCGAGGGGGAGCCCGCCGAGTCGCTCCCCGAGGTGTCCGCCGGCGACGAGCCGGCCGCCGAGACCGACGACGAGCCGGTGGACGAGCCGGTCGGCCACGACGTCCCCGACGACGAACTCGTCGGCGCGGCCGCCCGCACCGGGTCGGAGCCTTCCCGCGCGCTCGTCCCGGTGGGTGCCGCGGCCATGACGGCGACGGAGGGCGACTCGACAGTCACTCATGGTGCTGAAGCACAGCCGTCCGACGAGAGCCCGGGCGAGCTCGACGTGCTGCTGGCCGGCTTCGCCGCCCCGCACGAGGCGCCCCGTGGGCTGCGTGCGATGTGGCGCCGGCTGCGCCGGCGTCCCAAGCACCTGCTGCGCGGGCCGCTGCTCGACTGGACCCCCGAGCCGGCCGTGCCCGGCACCGCTCGGTGGGACTGGCTGTCCCATCGGTGGATTGCCTAGCCCCCGACCGACGGGCCAGGATCGCGGAGCACGCGAATCCGGGGGTGGAAGTTTCCGTGAGCTCGATGTCCTACCGAGGGCCGGACCGACGACGCACTGTGCCGCAGCCGCGGACCGGGCCGCCCGGCAGCCGCCTGGCGCTCGCGGTGGGGGGATCGCTCGCCGTCGCGGTCGTCGCGGCCGCGGCCTGCCAGGCGCTGGGCCTCGGCGACGAGCTGCGGCCGGTCGCCGACACCCTCAGCATCGTGGCCACGGCGTTCTTCTTCGGCGCGGGCCTGCTGCGCTACGCGCGCTGGAAGGTCACCGGCGAGGCGGCGCAGGCCTGGCGCTCCGTCGCGCTGCTGGTCTTCTCGTTGGCCACGTTCCCCATGGCGATGGCCGTGCGCATGCTCGCACCGGACACCACTCCCTCGGCGCTCGGCGCGGTGGCGCGCCTGGTGTCGGTGCTCGTGGTCACCGCGATCCTCGTGCCCGGGCTGCGCGCCGCCGAGGTCGACGCCGGCGTCCAGCCGATGCGCACCGCCGGCACGTGGCTCGCTGCGGCCGTCATCGGCGTGGTCGCCGTCGTGCTGGTGCTCGACGCCGCGCTGCCCGAGCTCTCCAGTTCGCCGACGTTCGCCGGCGGGCTGGACGCCACGGCGGCCGCGATCTGGCTCGTGCTCGGGGGGCTCGCCCTCGGCGGCGGGCCGCGACGATCGACGTCCGGACGCTGGGCGGCCGCCGGCATGCTCCTGCTCGGCGCCTCCGCCATCGTGCGTGCCGTGCTCGGCGACTCCGGGGGCTGGGGCTGGGTGGTCGGCGTCGCGCTGCTCTCGCTGTCGGCCGCGACGATCGTGTTCCTCGACGCCGGCGCCGACGCGCAGACCGCGCTCTCGCACGAGGGGCGCCGGCTCCAAGCGGCACGCACGGCGCTCGACGACGCCGAGGAGCTGCTCACCTCGTGGGAGAACCGCCGCGACGACCTCGTGCACGACGCGCGGTCGATGATCGCGGCGCTGCGTGCGGCATCGGTCACCCTCGACCGGCACGGCGACACGATCGACCCGGAGGCCGCGCACCGGCTGCGCGGGGCGATGGACGTCGAGCTCGAGCGGCTCGGGCGGCTGATCGGCGGTTCCGCCCGCGACGACGTCGAGGTCGTCGACGTGCACTCCGCCCTCCAGCCCGTGGTGACCACCATGCGCGAGCACGGCCTGGCCGTCGACCTCGACGTCGAGGGCGCGCGCGTGCTGGGCCGCGCCGACGGGCTGGCCGAGGTGGTGCGCAACCTGCTGGTCAACGCGTGCACGCACGCGCCCGGCAGCCCCGTGCGTATCTCCGCGCAGGAGTACGACGGCGTCGCGGTGATCCTGGTGGAGGACCGTGGCCCGGGCGTGCCCGACGACCTGACCGGCCTGGTGTTCGAGCGCGGCGTGGGGTTCGGCCCCGGCGCCGGCTCGGGCCTGGGCCTGGACGTCTCGCGCCGGCTCATGCGCGACCAGGGTGGCGACCTCGAGCTGCGCCACCGCCCCGGCGGCGGCGCCCGGTTCGTGCTGTCCCTGCCCGCGGCGAGCCCGGCGATGGCCGAGGCGATCACCGACGCCGGCCGGCCCGACGAGGACGGTGCGCCGGAGGGCTCTGACGCGTCCGGTGCGGTCTCGCCCGATGCGGTCGGCACCGGCGTGGCGGCTGCTGCCGCCTCGGTCGTCGACCTCACGTCCCCCGCGGCCGACGCGCGGGCCGGCGGGTGAGCGGGGACGCCGCAGGCCCGTCGCGGGTGGACGTGCTCGTGGTCGAGGACCACGTGCTGCTCGCCGAGTCGCTGCGGCTCGCACTCGCGGGCGAGGGGGTCGGCACGGCGCTCGTGCGGCCGGAGTCGTGGGAGGCCGTCCTCGGGGCGGTGCAGCGCGAGCGCCCCCGCCTGGTGCTGCTCGACCTCGACCTCGGCGAGGCCGTGGGCGACGGGGTGGACCTCGTCGTGCCCGTGCGCGACCAGGGCAGCGAGGTGCTCGTCGTCACCGGGGTGACCGACCGCGCCCGGGTGGCGGCCGCCGTCGAGGGAGGCGCGCTGGGCTGGGTGCCCAAGGGGGAGTCCTTCGACCGGCTGCTCGCCGCGGTGCGGGCGGCGCTCGCCGGCGAGCAGGTGCTCGGCGAGGCCGAGCGCTTCGAGCTGCTGGACCTGCTGCGCCGCCGGCGCTCGAGCACCTCGGCCCGGCGCGCCCCCTTCGAACGGCTGAGCCCGCGCGAGCGCCTGGTGCTGCGCGCCCTCGCCGAGGGCCACAGCGTCGACTCGATCGCCGCGCGGTACGTCGTCTCCCGGGCGACGGTGCGCACGCAGGTGCGCGGCATCCTGACCAAGCTCGACGTCGGCACGCAGCTCGCGGCGGTCGCGCTCGCCCGCCAGTCGGGCTGGCTCGACGAGCCCTGAGCGGCACTGCTCCGGCGCCCTGCGGCGTCGTCGGGCGTGCAAATGGGTCGCGGCCCGTTTCCCGTGTCATGCAACAGGTGAACTCTGGATGACGACCGGCGTGCGCCGCATGGCGGCCGCGGTCCACGGGTAGCGTCGGGTTGTCCCGTACGCCGACGCCACGGAGCACCCATGACGATCACCGCAACCGCACCGGACCCCGTCCTCGTCGAGCGGCTCGCGAAGCCCACGGACGACGAGGTCGCGGCGCTCGACGCCTGGTGGCGGGCCAACAACTACCTGACCGTCGGCCAGATCTACCTCATGTCCAACCCGCTGCTGCGCTCCACGCTGACGCCCGACGACATCAAGCCGCGGCTGCTCGGGCACTGGGGCACCAGCCCCGGCCTGTCGTTCGTCTACGCGCACGCCTCGCGCCTGATCCAGGCGACCGACCAGGAGATGATCTACCTCGCCGGCCCCGGCCACGGCGGACCGGCCCTCGTCGCGGCCAGCTACCTCGAGGGCAGCTACACCGAGCGGTTCCCGCAGGTGACCCTCGACGAGGAGGGCATGCGCCGTCTGTTCCGCCAGTTCTCGGCGCCGGGCGGCATCCCCAGCCACGTCTCGGTGACGACGCCGGGCTCGATCCACGAGGGCGGCGAGCTCGGCTACGTGCTCGTGCACGCGTTCGGCGCGGTCATGGACAACCCGGACCTCATCGCGCTGGCCGTCGTCGGCGACGGCGAGGCCGAGACCGGTCCGCTCGAGGGGTCGTGGAAGGGCATCTCGTTCCTCAACCCCACGCGCGACGGCGCGGTGCTGCCGGTGCTGCACCTCAACGGCGCGAAGATCGCGGGGCCGACGGTGCTCGGGCGCAAGGACCCCGACGAGGTGCGCGAGCTGCTCACGGGCCACGGCTACCACGTCATCGAGGTGGACGGGTCGGACCTGCCCGGCATGCACCACCGCTTCGCGGCGGCGCTCGCCGACGCCTGGAACCGCATCCGCTCGATCCAGGCCGCGGCGCGCGCGGGGCAGTGGGACGGCGCCCGTCCGCACTGGCCGATGATCGTGCTGCGCAGCCCCAAGGGCTGGACCGGCCCCGACGTCGTCGACGGTGTGCAGGTGCAGGGCACGTGGCGGGCGCACCAGGTTCCGCTGTCCGGGGTGAAGGACAACGCCGAGCACCTCGCGATGCTCGCGGAGTGGATGCGGTCCTACCGGCCCGAGGAGCTCTTCGACGACGCCGGCGCCCCCACCGAGCTCGTGCTGCGCGCCAACCCGCAGGGCG
Organism: Frankiales bacterium; assembly: GCA_016125335.1. Lineage (NCBI taxonomy): Bacteria > Bacillati > Actinomycetota > Actinomycetes > Frankiales > Frankiales bacterium. Next base: position 21,943 of record WGLY01000036.1, on the reverse strand, counting down.
ACCTGCGCATGACGGCGAGCCCGCACGCCAACGGCGGCCTGCTCACCCGCGACCTCGAGCTGCCCGACTTCCGCTCGTACGCGCTCGACGTCCCGTCGCCGGCCACGGTGCGCGCGGAGTCCACGCGCACGCTCGGGGCGATGATGCGCGACGTCTACCGCGCCAACGGCGACCGCTTCCGGCTCTTCTGCCCGGACGAGACCAACAGCAACAGGCTCGGCGCGGTGTTCGAGGCGTCGGACCGCGCGTTCGCCGAGCGGGTCACGGACCAGGACGTCTCGCTCTCGCGCGACGGCCGGGTGATGGAGGTGCTCTCGGAGCACAACTGCCACGGTTGGCTCGAGGGCTACACGCTCACCGGCCGGCACGGGTGGTTCGCGACGTACGAGGCCTTCGCGATGGTGAGCGCCTCGCAGACGATCCAGCACAGCAAGTGGCTCCAGGAGGCCGGCAACCTCTCGTGGCGCGCCGAGGTGCCGAGCCTGAACATCCTGCTCACGAGCACGGCGTGGCGGAACGACCACAACGGCTTCAGCCACCAGGGGCCGGGCCTCATCCAGAACGTCATCACCACGCGCGGGAGCATCGGCCGGGTCTACCTGCCGCCGGACGCGAACTGCCTGCTGTCGGTGGCCGACCACTGCTTCCGGTCGAGGTCGTACGTCAACCTCGTGGTGATCGACAAGCAGCCGCAGCTCCAGTGGCTCACGATCGACGAGGCGGTCCAGCACTGCGCTCGCGGCGCGGGCACGTGGTCGTGGGCGGGCACGGATGACGGCAGCGCCGACCCGGACATCGTGCTGGCCTGCGCCGGCGACGTGGTGACCATGGAGACGGTCGCGGCCGCGCAGATCCTGCGCGAGCACCTGCCGCACTTCCGCACCCGCGTGGTCAACGTCGTCGACCTCATGACCCTCCCGCGCCGGAAGGACCACCCCCACGGCATGGACGAGACCCTCTTCAACGAGCTGTTCACCGACCACGTCGACGTCGTGTTCGCCTTCCACGGCTACCCCGGCGCGATCCACCAGCTCGTCCACGGCCGTCCCGACGCCGACCGTTTCCGGGTGCGCGGGTTCATCGAGGAGGGCACCACCACGACGCCCTTCGACATGGTGGTGCGCAACAAGGTGTCGCGCTTCCACCTGGTGATGGACGCCCTCAACAACGCGCGGCGCACCCCGCCCGGCGCCAGCGAGCTCAAGGAGTACTGCGAGCGACGGCTGGCCGAGCACGAGCAGTACGTCGTCGAGCACCTCCAGGACATGCCGGACGTGCGTGACTGGAGCCTGGCCCCGAACGAGGGGTGAGAGGTGGCCCCGGCCGAGCACGTGCTGGCGCTCAACAGCGGCAGCTCGTCGGTGAAGATGGCGCTGCTCGACCCCGTCACGGGCACGCGCGCGCTGACGGCGCTCGCCGAGCGCGTCGGCACCGACGACGTCGCAGTGACTGTGCGCCGGGGCGACGAGCGGACAACGAGCGCGCCGGGCGACGGCTCGCACCGCGGCGTGGTGGAGCACCTGGTCGAGGGGCTGCGCGACGACGAGCGCGAGCACCTGATCGGTGTGGGGCACCGCGTGGTGCACGGCGGTGCCGACCTGCGCGAGTCCGTCGTCGTCGACGACCTGGTCGCGCGGCGCATCGCGGCGGTGGCCGAGCTCGCGCCGCTCCAGGTGCCGGGCAACCTCGCCGGGATCGAGGCGGCGCGCGCGGCGCTCCCGGACCTGCCGCAGGTGGCCGTGTTCGACACGGCGTTCCACGCGACGCTGCCGCCGGTGGCCTACCGCTACGCGGTGCCCAGCTCCTGGTACACGGAACACGGCGTGCGCCGGTACGGCTTCCACGGCATCTCGCACCGCTACGTCGCGGCCCGCGCCGCGCAGGTCGTCGGCCGCCCGCTCGAGGACCTGCTGCTCGTCACGATGCACCTGGGCAACGGGTGCAGCGCCGCCGCGGTGCGGCACGGGGCGAGCGTCGACACGACGATGGGCCTCACCCCGCTCGAGGGCCTGGTCATGGGCACGCGCAGCGGCGACGTCGACCCCGGTGCGCTCGGCTACCTCGCGCCGCGCCTCGGGCTCGACGTCGAGGGGCTGGTGTCCGAGCTCAACCGCTCGAGCGGCCTGCTCGGGCTGTCCGGCCGCAGCAACGACATGCGCACGCTGGTCGACGCCGCGCGCGACGGCGACGCGGACGCGGCGCTCGCGATCGACGTGTTCTGCTACCGCGCCGCGAAGGCCGTGGGCTCCCTCGTGGTGGCGCTGGGCGGACTCGACGCCCTCGTGCTGACCGGCGGCATCGGCGAGCACTCGCCGGAGGTCCGGGCCGGGATCCTCGGGCACCTCGGGGTGCTCGGGCTCGCCGTGGACACCGCGGCCAACGTGGCGCACGGGGGCGAGGGCGGCCGGATCTCGCGGGGGGACCGTCCCCTCGCCCTGGTGGTCCCCACCGACGAGGAGCTGCTCATCGCCCGTGACGTGCAGGCGATCGTCGCTCGCTGACACGCGGCGAACCGCCGTCCACCTGCGGCGACGCTCGCCGGGCCGATCGGCAGCGGTGCGGATCGGCGCCCGGCGAACCGGGCCGCCCGACGTCCTGCTGCCGGTGACGGCCTCAAGCCGCGGGCGATCCCGGCCGACATCGCACGAAGGGCTGGAGCCGGTCGAACCTGGAGGAGGCGGCGGTGGCAGCTGCGCGCGTCTCCCGTGCCACCGTGGCCGTCGGGCTCGACCTCGCGATCTTCGCCGCGGGGCTCCTGCTCGCCGTGCCCGCCGTCGTGCTGTGGATCGCCGGCGGGGGCACCCTCGACCCGACCGCGCTGCTGTGCGTGGGCGTCGTGGTCGTGATGTCGCGGTTCCCCCTCGTGATCGCGCACGGCTCCGGCAACGTCGTGATCGGCTTCGACCCCGCGGTGCTGGTCTTCCTCTCCCTCGCGCTGCCCCCGGTGGAGGCCTTCGCGCTCTGGGCGGTGAGCGCGACGATCGCGAACGCGACCCAGCGCAAGTCGTGGCGCTCGCGGATCTTCAACGTCGGCATCACCATCCTCGGCGGCGCCGTGTTCATGGCGATCGTCACGGCGGCGGGCGTGCGGGGCGGCGACCTCGGAGCGCAGCTGGTCGCCGTCATGGTGGCGTGCGCCGTGTACTTCACCGTCGACCTGCTCGTCACCGCCGGCTCGCTCGCCCTGGAGGGCGACGTCTCCCTCGGGAGCCTCCTGCGGTGGAGCTCGGTGTCGCTCGGCCTCGCCACGTTCGTCAGCGTCGACACGCTGGGCTTCCTCGCGTGGCTGCTCGTGGCGCAGTACCCGAGCTGGACGCTGCTCCTGCTGGTCGTCCCCGTCGGCACGATCCTGGTGGCGGTGCGGTCGGTGAGCGAGACCCGGATCGCGCAGCGCCGCCTCGTGGGCCTGCTCGAGGCGGCCACCCAGGCGCCGGACTGGACCGACGACGCGCAGATCGAGGCCTCGCTCGTGGTGCAGGCGGAGCGCACGCTGCGCCGCGGCACTGCGGTCGTGCGCGACGAGCCCGCGGAGGGCACCGAGATCGGTGCGGCCATCGAGGTCGAGGGCCGTCCGACGCGCCACCTCGTGGTCACCCCGCACACCGACGCGCCGCTCGACGAGCGCGACCGAGCGGCGCTCGAGGCGCTCACCGCGGTCGGCGTCTCGGCGTTCAACCGGCGGCGGCTCTCCGACGAGATGACCTACCTCGCCCGCCACGACGCGCTCACCGGGCTCACGAACCGAGCCGTGTTCCTCGACCGGCTGGCGCTGTCGCTCGCGCAACGTGCCCCGCGCGGCCTGGTCGCGGTGCTCTACGTCGACCTCGACGGGTTCAAGGAGGTCAACGACCTCCTCGGCCACGACACAGGTGACGGACTCCTCGTGCAGGTGGCCCAGCGCATCCTCGGCTGCCTGCGCAGCGAGGACGTCGCGGCCCGCCTCGGCGGCGACGAGTTCGGGATCCTGCTCGACGACCTCACCGGCGAGGCGCAGGCCGAGCACGTCGCCCGGCGCATCCTCGACGCGCTGGACCTGGAGTTCTCGGTCGGCGACCGCACCGTCCGGGTGCGCGCCAGCATCGGCATCGCGTTCGCGGGTGCCGAGCCGGTCACCGCCGAGATGCTGGTCAACAACGCCGACACGGCGATGTACGTCGCGAAGTCGCGCGGCAAGTCGCGGGCCGAGCTGTTCCACGCCACCATGCGCGAGGCCGAGCTCGGCCGGCTCCAGCTCGAGGCCGCGGTGCGCACGGCGGTGCTCGAGGACCGCATCACCGTGCAGTACCAGCCCGTGGTGGACCTCGTGACCGGGCACATCGACGGGTTCGAGGCGCTGGCCCGGTGGCACGACCCGGACCTCGGCCAGGTGCCGCCCAACGTGTTCGTCGCGGCGGCCGAGCGCATCGGCCTCATCGGCACGCTGGGATCGCAGATCCTCGAGCAGGCGCACGCGGGCGGCCGCGAGCTGGCCAGAGCAGCAGGGCGCTCGGTGAACCTCGGCGTCAACCTATCCCCGCTCCAGGTCACCGACCCCGACGTCGCCCGGCGCGTGGGGGAGCTGCACCGGCTCGCCCCGGACGTGCGCCTGGTGCTCGAGCTGACGGAGGGCGTCTACCTCGGCGACGACGCCGACACCGTGACGGCGCTGCACCGCCTGCGCGCGGCCGGAGCGCGGCTGGCCATCGACGACTTCGGCGTCGGCTACTCCTCCGTGGGCTACCTGCACCGCCTGCCCGTCGACATCCTCAAGCTCGACAAGCTGTTCGTCTCCGAGCTGCACGACCCGCGCTCGCTGGCTCTGGTGCAGGGCGTCGTGGCGATGGCCCAGGCCATGAACCTCACGGTGGTCACCGAGGGGGTCGAGGAGTGGGCGGGGGCTGCCGCACTGCGCGCCCTGCACTGCGACCTCGCCCAGGGCTACGTCTTCAGCCGCCCGCTCGATCTGCCCGAGGCGCTCGAGCTCGCCCGTGCCGGCAGCGTGGACCTGTCGCCGCTGGGCCGCGAGCGGGTCGCCTCCGTGACGCGCCTCCGGCCCTGAGCCACCCGTCCCACGCCCGGGCGGCCGCCTTCCCGCGCAGCGGGACGCCGCGCCTCGCGGGTCCCGCACGACCCGCCCGCTCGAGTGGACACCTATACCCCTAGGGGTATAAGGCTAGGCTGTGCGACCACGGTGGTCGCCGCCGATCGTCCGGGAGAGACCATGGCTCGTGTCGTCGTCCTCGGGGCCGGGATCTCCGGTCACACCGCCGCGCTGCACCTGCGGCGGATGCTCAAGGCCCCCCACGAGGTCGTGGTGGTGTCGCCCAACTCCCAGTGGAACTGGATCCCCTCCAACATCTGGGTCGGGGTGGGGCGGATGGCGGCCGACCAGGTGACCTTCCCGCTCGCGCCAGTCTACGCGAAGAAGGGGATCGACTTCCGCCAGGCCAAGGCGGTGGCGCTGCACCCCGAGGGCGACGCGTCCACCTCGAAGGGGTTCGTCGACGTCGTCTACACCGACCCGGCCCGGGCGGGGGAGACGCAGAGCATCGAGTACGACTACCTCATCAACGCCACCGGCCCCAAGCTGAACTTCGGCGCCACCCCGGGCCTCGGCCCGGACGGCGGCAACACCGTCTCGGTGTGCACGTACGGCCACGCCACGGAGGCGGCGCGCAAGCTCGAGGAGGTCATCGCGCGGCTCCAGCGCGGCGAGCGCCAGACCCTGGTGATCGGCGTCGGCCACGGCACGTGCACCTGCGAGGGCGCGGCGTTCGAGTACACGTTCAACGTCGAGCACGAGCTGCGCAGCCGCGGCGTGCGCGACCTCGCCGAGGTCATCTACCTCACCAACGAGTACGAGCTCGGCGACTTCGGCGTCGGCGGGCTGTCGTTCAAGCAGAACGGCTTCGTCACCAGCAGCCAGCTGTGGACCGAGTCGCTGTTCAAGGAGCGCGGCGTCAAGTCCATCCTGCGCGCGCACGTGCAGCGCATCGAGGAGGGCCGGCTCTTCTACGAGACGCTCGACGGCACCGAGAGCTCGCTCGACTTCGACTTCGCGATGCTGCTCCCGCCCTTCCGCGGCCAGGACCTCCAGGCCTTCGACAAGGCCGGCGAGGACATCACCGCGACGGTGTTCGCGCCCAACGGCTTCCTGCGCGTGGACGCCGACTACACGCCCAAGAAGTACGACGAGTGGAAGGCCTCGGACTGGCCGAGCACCTACGTCAGCCCCACGTACCCGAACGTGTTCGGCATCGGCATCGCGTTCGCGCCGCCGCACCCGATCTCGCAGCCGCGCACCAGCCCCAACGGCACCGTCATCGCGCCGGCTCCGCCGCGCACCGGCATGCCGTCCGGCCTCATGGGCCGCGCCGTCGCGCAGAGCATCGCGGACATGATCACGAAGGGTGCGTCGACACCGACCCACCACGCCTCGATGGCCCAGATGGGCGCCGCGTGCGTGGCCTCCGCGGGCGCCGGGTTCACCAAGGGCACCGCGGCGTCGATGACGATGTACCCGGTCGTCCCGGACTACGACAAGTTCCCGGAGTACGGCCGCAGCCTCGACGAGACCACCGGCGAGATCGGCCTCGCCGGGCACTGGATGAAGCACCTGCTCCACCACATGTTCATCTACAAGGCCAAGGCCAAGCCCGGCTGGAAGTTCATCCCCGAGTGACCCCCGCCCACCCGCCGAACGAGGACACCATGACCAGCACCCCGGCCGAGAGCCAGCCCGCCCCCGCGCCCGCCGGCCTGACCGACCCGGCCGCCTACACCGCGCCGATGCCGACCGAGCGCACCGTCCACCAGCGCACCAACGTCCCCCTCCAGGCGTGGCGCTTCGGCGCGGTGAGCATCCGGATGCTGCGGATGATCCTGCGCTCGCACGGCTGAGCCCGCCGGCCGGCGACGGGGTCGGCGGTCTCCCCGTCCCGGCTGGCGTCCGGCTGCCGCCTCCCTAGGCTGACCGCTGACACCGGGGAGGCGGGATGGACCTGACCGTCGAGGAGCAGCGGCTGCGCGAGGCGCGCGAAGGGGTGCCCTGGCGGCAGTGGGGCCCCTACCTGAGCGAGCGTCAGTGGGGCACGGTCCGCGAGGACTACAGCGACGACGGCGACGCGTGGTCGTACTTCTCCCACGACGCCGCGCGCTCGCGCGCCTACCGCTGGGGCGAGGACGGCCTCGCCGGCGTGAGCGACGACAAGGGACTGCTGTGCCTGGCGCTGGCACTCTGGAACGGCGCCGACCCCATCCTCAAGGAGCGCCTGTTCGGGCTGACCAACCAGGAGGGCAACCACGGCGAGGACGTGAAGGAGTACTACTTCTACGTCGACAACACGCCGACGCACTCCTGGATGCGCTGGCGCTACCGCTACCCGCAGGCCGCCTACCCCTACGACGACCTCGTGCGCACGAACGCGCAGCGCGGGTTCGACGACAGCGAGTACGAGCTGATCGACACCGGCGTGTTCGACGACGACCGCTACTTCGACGTCGAGGTGGACTACGCCAAGGCCGCCCCGGACGACCTCGTCGCGCGGATCACGGTGCGCAACCGCGGCGCGGACCCGGCACCCATCGACGTCGTGCCGACGCTGTGGTTCCGCAACACCTGGTCGTGGGGCCGCGACGACGCGAAGCCGTCGCTGCGGGCGGTCCCGGGCGGGGTCCACGCCCGCCACGGCACCCTCGGCGACTGGTACCTGCACGTCCCCGAGCAGGCGCAGCTGATGTTCACGGAGAACGAGACCAACAACGAGCGTCTCTTCGGCACGCCCAGCGCCTCGCCCTTCGTCAAGGACGGGATCGGGCGCGCGATCGTGCAGGGCGAGGCAGGCGCCGTCCGTGCGGACTCGGGCACCAAGGCCGGGGCGCGGCTGCACGCCGTCGTCCCCGCGCACGGCGAGGTGTCGTTCACCCTCCGGCTCTCCCGCCGGGCACCGGGCGCGGCCGATCCCGGCCCCGCGCCGGACGACGTCCTCGCGGCGCGGGCGGCCGACGCCGACCAGTTCTACGCCGCGATCACCCCGCCGTCGCTCGACGCCGACACCGCCTCGGTCATGCGTCAGGCGCTCGCCGGGATGCTCTGGACCAAGCAGCACTACTACTTCGACCTCGACGTGTGGCTTCGCGAGCACGGGGGCCACCCGCTGCGCCCACCGACGCGCCCCGGCGTCCGCAACGCGTCGTGGTTCCACATGGTCAACGACGACATCATCTCGATGCCGGACAAGTGGGAGTACCCGTGGTACGCCGCCTGGGACCTCGCGTTCCACACGGTGGCGCTCGCGATGGTCGACCCCGACTTCGCCAAGGACCAGCTCGACCTGATGCTCTCCTCGCCCTACCTGCACCCCACGGGCCAGATCCCTGCGTACGAGTGGAACTTCAGCGACGTCAACCCGCCGGTGCACGCGTGGGCGCTGGCGCTGGTCTACGGCCTCGAGCGGCACATGGCCGACGACGGCACCTCGATGGTCGACGCCGACGACGTCGACTTCCTCGCGGAGGCCTTCGGCAAGCTGCTGCTCAACTTCACCTGGTGGGTCAACCGCAAGGACCCCAGCGGCCGCAACGTGTTCCAGGGCGGCTTCCTCGGCCTCGACAACATCGGCGTGTTCGACCGCAGCCAGGGGGTCCCGTCCGGCGGCACGCTCGAGCAGTCCGACGGCACCGCCTGGATGGCGTTCTTCAGCCAGAACATGCTCGAGCTGGCCATCGCGCTGTCCGAGCACGACGACCGCTACCAGACCTTCATCGTCAAGTTCGTCCACCACTTCTTCCAGATCGCGCTGGCGATGGACCCGCTCGGCGACAACCCGGACGAGATGTGGGACGAGCAGGACGGCTTCTTCTACGACGTCCTCCGGATGCCCGACGGCACCGGGAGGCGCATCGAGGTGCGCTCGCTGGTCGGCCTGCTGCCGCTGTGCGCGACGTCCGTGGTGCCGGCCGAGGTGCTCGACCGGTTCCCCGATGTGCTCGCGCAGATCCGCGACTACCTCGCCCGCAACGGCGACCTGCTCACCGGCGTGGCCGACCCGACCGTGCCCGGGGTCGCCGGACGCCGGCTGCTGGCGCTGGTGAACGAGGACAAGCTGCGCCGGATCCTGGCCTCGATGCTCGACGAGGAGAGGTTCCTCGGCCCCCACGGGATCCGCTCGGTGTCCAAGTGGCACGAGGAGCACCCGTACGTCTTCGAGGTGGACGGCGCCAGCTACACCGTCGCCTACGAGTCGGCGGAGTCGCGCAGCGGGATGTTCGGCGGCAACTCCAACTGGCGCGGCCCGGTGTGGTTCCCCGTCAACGTGCTGCTCGTCCGCGCCCTGCTCCAGTTCTACCTGTACTACGGCGACGACTTCCGGGTCGAGTGCCCCACGGGCTCGGGACGGGAGCTGACGCTGTTCGAGGTGGCCGAGGAGATCAGCGCCCGCCTGGTGTCGACGTTCCGTCGCGACGAGGCGGGGCGGCGTCCGGTCTTCGGGGGAGCCGAGAAGTTCCAGAACGACCCCGTGTGGAACCAGGACATCCTCTTCTACGAGTACTTCGACGGGGACGACGGCGCGGGGATCGGGGCGTCGCACCAGACGGGGTGGACCGGTGTGGTGGCCCGGCTCGCGCAGCTGTTCGCGAGCACGGACCCGCACGCCCTCCTCGAGGGCGCGGCCCGGCCGCTGACCGTGCCGTACCGGCGGCTCATGGACGCGCCGATGCCGCGGTCGCGGACGATCCGGCGCTGACGGACGCCGGGTGCGTACGCCTGGCCGCAGTGACAGGGTGAGGGCTGGTTCCCCAGGAGGTGCACGGTGGCGCGGTACGTGGTGACCGGTGGGTCGGGAAAGCTCGGCCGGGCGGTGGTGGCCGACCTGCTCGAGCACGGGCACGAGGTGCACGTGCTCGACGTCGTGGTGCCTCCTGATGCGCCGGCGCCGACGGCGCGGGTCGACCTGACCGACTACGGGCAGGTCGTCGGCGCGCTCACAGGCCTCGACGACCGCTACGGCTCGGTGGACGGCGTCGTGCACCTCGCCGCCATCCCCGCCCCGGGGCTCGCGCCCAACGCGGCGACGTTCGCCAACAACGTGCTGGGCACGTACCACGTGTTCGAGGCGGCGCGGGTCGCCGGGATCCGGCGCGTGGTGTGGGCGTCGTCGGAGACCGTGCTCGGCCTGCCGTTCGACGAGCCGCCGCCCTACCTGCCGGTCGACGAGGAGTACCGGGTGCGGCCGGAGTCGAGCTACTCGCTCGGCAAGGCCGTGGACGAGGAGCTGGCCCACCACTTCTGCCGCTGGGACCCCACGGCGACGATCATCGGGCTGCGGTTCTCCAACGTCATGGAGCCGCACGACTACCTCGCCTTCCCGTCCTTCGAGCACGACCACCGGGCCCGGCGCTGGAACCTGTGGGGCTACATCGACGCGCGCGACGGGGCGCAGGCCGTGCGGCGCGCGCTCGAGGCGGACCTCGTGGGCTACGAGGTGTTCGTCATCGCCAACGCCGACACGTGCATGAGCACCCCGAGCGAGCGGCTGGCGGCCGAGGTGTTCCCCGGCGTCCCCTTCACCCGTCCGGTCGAGGGCCACGGGACGCTGCTGTCGATCGACAAGGCGCGCCGCATGCTCGGGTACGAGCCGCAGCACTCCTGGCGCGAGACCTACAGCGCCTCGACCTGAGCCGCCCCGGGCGGCCGCCGCCCGGAGATCCGGACCGTCAACGCGTCGGCGGCCGCCACGGCGGCGATGCCGAGGCGCTCGCGCCGGCGGGGCTCGACGTCGTCGGAGAACGTGACGGCCACCGCGGCGATCGGCCGGCCGCCGTGGTCGAACGCGGCCGCAGCCACCGAGGCGTGCCCCGCCGTCACGAAGCCGTCCTCCTCGGCCCAGCCGCGCCGGCGCTCGACCCGGATCAGCTCGCGCAGCTCGCGCAGCGACCGGGGGCCGCGGCCGGTGCGCGAGGTGAACGCCTCGGCGCCGGGGAACAGGGCCCGCACCTGGGCCGCGGGCAGGTGCGCGAGCATGGCCCGGCCGCTCGCGGTGAGGTGCGCGGGCAGGCGCACCCCGACGTCGGTGATGAGCGTGAGCGGCGCCCGGGGCTGCTCCTTGAGCAGGTAGACGGTCTCGTTGCCCTGGAGGATGCCGAGCTGCACGGTCTGCTGCGCCTGCTCCACCAGTCGTGCCAGCAGCGGCCGCGCCAGCCGCTCGAGCGGGTCGTGGCGCAGGTAGGCCGACCCCACCTCGAACGCCGCCACGCCCAGGCCGTAGGCGTGCTCCTCCGGCAGGTGCACCACGAAGTCCGCGGCGACGAGCTCGGCCAGCAGGTGGTACGCCGTGCTGCGCGGGAGGCCGACCTCGCGCGCGATCACCGCGGCGCCCACCGGGCCCGGGCGCGTCGCGAGGAAGGACAGGATGCCCAGGGCCTGCCGGGCGGCGGGGACGTGACCGGCACCCATGCGCGTGCTCCCGTCCCGTCGACTGTCTGGGATCCCAGACACTAGCGACCGGCAGGGCGCGACGGCCACCACCGGCGACCGGTGGAATGTGCTGGTCCCGCCCGCCCGCCCGCACCAGGGGAGCAGCCATGACCGCCACCGTCTCCGGTCCCCGTCCCGTCCGCGCCGCCCGCGGCACCGAGCTCTCCGCCCTCGGGTGGCAGCAGGAGGCGGCGTTGCGGATGCTCCAGAACAACCTCGACCCCGAGGTGGCCGAGCACCCGGACAAGCTCGTGGTGTACGGCGGCACCGGCAAGGCGGCGCGCGACTGGGCCTCGTTCGACGCGCTCCAGCGCACGCTGCGCACGCTCAAGGGCGACGAGACGATGCTCGTGCAGAGCGGCCGTCCGGTCGGCGTCTTCACCACGCACGAGTGGGCGCCGCGCGTGCTCATCGCCAACTCGAACCTGGTGGGCGACTGGGCGACGTGGGAGGAGTTCCGCCGCCTGGAGCACCTCGGGCTCACGATGTACGGCCAGATGACGGCCGGATCGTGGATCTACATCGGGACGCAGGGGATCCTCCAGGGCACCTACGAGACCTTCGCGGCCGTCGCCCAGCAGCACTTCGGCGGCACCCTCGCGGGCACCATCACGCTGACGGCGGGGCTCGGGGGCATGGGCGGGGCCCAGCCCCTCGCGGTCACGATGAACGACGGCGTCGCCATCTGCATCGACTGCGACCCGTCCCGCATCGCCCGTCGCATCGAGCACCGCTACCTCGACGTGGAGGCGACGAGCATCGAGCACGCGCTCGCGCTGGCGGTCGAGGCGCGGGATGCTCGGCGCCGCCTGTCGATCGGGCTCCTGGGCAACGCGGCCGAGGTCGTCCCGGCCCTGCTCGCGATGGACGCGCCGATCGACATCGTCACCGACCAGACCTCGGCGCACGACCCGCTGAGCTACCTGCCGCTCGGCGTGGCGTTCGAGGACATGGCGACGTACGCCGCCAAGGACCCGCAGGAATTCACCGAGCGCGCGCGCGAGTCCATGGCGCGTCACGTCGAGGCGATGGTGGGCTTCCTGGACAAGGGCGCCCAGGTCTTCGACTACGGCAACTCCATCCGCGGCGAGGCGCAGCTCGCCGGCTACGCGCGGGCGTTCGACTTCCCGGGCTTCGTGCCCGCCTACATCCGCCCGCTCTTCTGCGAGGGCAAGGGCCCGTTCCGCTGGGCCGCGCTCTCCGGCGACCCGGCCGACATCGCGAAGACCGACGCCGCGATCCTCGAGATGTTCCCGGACAACGAGAACCTGCAGCGCTGGATCCCCATGGCGCAGGAGCGCGTCCACTACCAGGGCCTGCCGGCCCGCATCTGCTGGCTGGGCTACGGCGAGCGCCACCTCGCCGGGGTGCGGTTCAACGAGATGGTGGCCAGTGGCGAGCTCTCCGCGCCCATCGTGATCGGGCGCGACCACCTCGACTGCGGCTCGGTCGCCTCGCCCTACCGCGAGACCGAGGGCATGGCCGACGGGTCCGACGCGATCGCGGACTGGCCGCTGCTCAACGCGATGGTCAACGTCGCCTCCGGCGCCTCGTGGGTGTCGATCCACCACGGCGGCGGCGTCGGGATCGGCCGCTCGATCCACGCGGGGCAGGTCGCCGTGGCCGACGGCACCGCGCTCGCGGGCGAGAAGCTCCAGCGCGTGCTCACCAACGACCCGGGCATGGGCGTCATCCGTCACGTCGACGCCGGCTACGACCGCGCGTGCGAGGTCGCGGACGACCGAGGAGTACGGATCCCGATGCGAGAGAACGGCTGAGGGCTTGAGGATCGCCCCGGGAGGACGCGCGGGCAGCGTCCTCGTCGACAACATCGGCGAGCTGGTCACCAACGACCCGGAGGCGGGCGAGGGACCCCTTGGGATCCTGCGCGACGCCGCCCTCGTCGTCCACGCCGGCGAGGTGGTCTACGCCGGCCCCCGCGCCGGCGCCTCGGCGTCGGACAACGGCGGTCGCATCGACGCCGCGGGCGCCGCGGTGGTGCCGGGCTTCGTCGACAGCCACGGCCACCTCGCGTTCGCCGGCGACCGCGCCGACGAGTTCGCCGCGCGCATGGCCGGACGGCCCTACACCGCCGGCGGCATCGCCTCGACCGTGGCGGCCACGCGCGCCGCGAGCGACGAGGAGCTGGCCGCCAACGTCGGGCGGCTCGTGCGCGAGGCGGCGCTGAGCGGGACGACGACGTCGGAGTGCAAGTCCGGCTACGGGCTGTCGTCGGTGGACGAGCTGCGGTCGCTCCAGGCGGCCGCGCAGCACGTCGAGGAGCTCACCTTCCTCGGCGCGCACGTCGTGCCGCCGGAGTACGCCGACCGTCCCGACGACTACGTCGCGCTCGTCACGGGCGAGATGCTCGACCTCTGCGCGCCCTATGCCACGTGGATCGACGTGTTCTGCGACCGCGGCGCCTTCGACGGCGACCAGGCCCGGGAGATCCTGCGCGCCGGCATGGCGCGCGGCCTCCAGCCACGGGTGCACGCCAACCAGCTCGGCCCCGGGCCGGGCGTGCAGGTGGCGGTCGAGGTGGGCGCCGCCTCGGCCGACCACGTCACGCACGTGGACGACGCCGACATCGAGGCACTGGCCGGCAGCGGCACGGTGGCCACCCTCCTGCCCGGCGCGGAGTTCTCCACCCGCGCGGCCTACCCCGACGCGCGCCGTCTGCTCGACGCCGGCGTCACGGTGGCGCTCGCCGCGGACTGCAACCCGGGCTCGTCGTACACGACCAACATCCCCTTCTGCATCGCCGTGGCCGTCCGCGACATGCGCATGACGCCGGCGGAGGCGCTCTGGGCGGCCACCGCAGGCGGCGCCCGGGCGCTGCGCCGCACGGACGTCGGCGCGCTGCGACCGGGGATGCGGGGGGACTTCGTGATGCTCGACGCCCCGTCGCACGTCCACCTGGCCTACCGTCCGGGTGTCCCGCTGGTGCGCTCGGTGTTCCGCGCGGGCGCCCGCGTGCGCTGACCCGAGCCGACCGCCCCGATCCCGCCCGAACCGCCGCCGAACCGCCCGCCCGACCCGACCGGCTCCACCGACCGAGGAGTGCCCCGATGTCCGAGTCCGTCGTCCGCCTCGACACCCACGGCGTCACGCTCGACGACGTCGTCGCCGTGGCCCGGGCCGACGCCCGGGTCGAGCTGACCCAGGCCGCGCTCGACGCCATGGTCGTGTCGCGCTCGCGCGTGGAGGAGTACGCCGCGGCCGCGGAGCCCAAGTACGGGATCTCCACCGGGTTCGGCGCGCTGGCCACCCGGCACATCTCCCCGGACCTGCGCGCGCAGCTCCAGCGCTCGCTCATCCGCTCGCACGCGGCCGGCATGGGCGAGCCGGTCGAGCGGGAGGTCGTGCGGGCGCTGATGTTCCTGCGCCTGAAGACGCTCGCCTCGGGCCGCACCGGCATCCGCCCCGTCGTCGCGCAGACCATGGCGGCGCTGCTCAACGCCGGCATCACGCCGGTGGTGCGAGAGTTCGGCTCGCTGGGCTGCAGCGGCGACCTCGCCCCGCTCTCGCACTGCGCGCTCGTCCTGATGGGGGAGGGCCACGCGACCGGACCGGACGGAGTGGAGGCGGAGTCGGCTCCGCTGCTCGCCGCGGCGGGGATCGAGCCCGTCGTGCTCGAGGCCAAGGAGGGCCTCGCGCTCATCAACGGCACCGACGGCATGCTGGGCATGCTGGCCATGGCCATCGCCGACCTCGAGCAGCTGTGCGACGTCGCCGACGTCACCGCGGCGATGAGCGTGGAGGCTCTGCTCGGCACCGACCGCGTGTTCGTCCCGGAGCTGCACGAGCCGTTGCGCCCGCACCCCGGCCAGGCGCGCAGCGCGGCCCGGATGCTCGCCGTGCTCGACGGCTCGGCGATCGTCGCCTCGCACCTCGAGGACGACACCCGCGTGCAGGACGCGTACTCGCTGCGCTGCGCGCCCCAGGTGACGGGCGGCGTGCGCGACACGCTCGCGCACGCGCGGCTCGTGGCCGGCCGCGAGCTGGCCGCCGCGGTGGACAACCCGGTGGTGCTCCCGGACGGCCGGGTGGAGTCCAACGGCAACTTCCACGGTGCCCCGGTGGCCTACGTGCTGGACTTCCTGGCCATCGTGAGCGCGGACCTCGGCTCGATCGCCGAGCGGCGCACGGACCGGCTGCTCGACCGGGCCCGCAGCCACGGCCTGCCGCCGTTCCTCGCGGACGATCCCGGCGTCGACAGCGGGCTGATGATCGCGCAGTACACGCAGGCCGCCCTGGTGTCGGAGAACAAGCGCCTCGCGACGCCGGCCTCGGTGGACTCGATCCCGAGTTCGGCGATGCAGGAGGACCACGTGTCCATGGGCTGGTCGGCCGCCCGCAAGCTGCGCACCTCGCTGGACAACCTGCGTCGCGTGCTGGCCGTCGAGCTGGTCGCGGCGGCGCGCGGCATCGACCTGCGCGCGCCCCTGGAGCCCTCGCCGGTGACCGGGGCGGTGGTGCGAGCGCTGCGCGAGACGGTGCCCGGCCCCGGGCCGGACCGCTACCTCGCCCCCGAGCTCGCCGCCGCCGAGCGGTTCGTGCGCGACGGCGGGGTCGAGCGGGCCGCGGCCGCCGCCGGCATGACCGTGCGCTGACTGACGCGGGCCCGGCCGCGCGAGGGCCGACGCCGTCAGTGGGACTCGCGCCAGACCCGCTCGAACGGCAGCCGCCAGGCGTGCGGCGCCACGAGCTGGTGGATCGCGTTGGGCCCCCACGTGCCGGGGGCGTAGGGCTTGACCGGCGGCGGGTCGGCCAGCAGGTCGGCCGAGCGGGCCCACAGGCTCTCGATGCCCTCCGCCGTGGTGAACAGCGTGTGGTCGCCGCGCATCGCGTCGAGGATCAGCCGCTCGTAGGCCTCGAGGACGTCCTTGGCGCGGTTGGTCTCCTGCGTCGAGAACTGCATCGACAGCTTCTCCAGCCGGAACCCGGGGCCGGGGCGCTTGCCGTAGAACGACAGGGACACCTTGGACGCGTCCGCGAGGTCGAAGGTGAGGTGGTCCGGCCCGGCCGAGCCGACGCCCGAGTTGGCCGGGAACATCGTGCGGGGCGCCTCGCGGAAGGCGATGGAGATGATCCGCTGGCCCTCGGCCATGCGCTTGCCGGTGCGCAGGAAGAACGGCACCCCGGCCCACCGCCAGTTGTCGAGCTCGCAGCGCAGCGCGATGAAGGTCTCGGTGTCCGAGTCGGGCGCGACGCCCGGCTCGTCGAGGTAGCCGGTGTACTGCCCGCGCACCACCGCCAGCGGGTCCACGGGCAGCAGCGATCGGAAGACCTTGTTCTTCTCCTCGCTGATGGCCCGGGGCTCGAGCGCGGTCGGCGGCTCCATGGCGACGAAGGCGAGCACCTGGAACAGGTGGGTCACCACCATGTCCTTGTAGGCGCCGGTCGCCTCGTAGAAGTGCGAGCGTCGGCCGAGGCCGAGGGTCTCCGGGATGTCGATCTGAACGTGGTCGATGAAGTTGCGGTTCCAGATCGGCTCGAACAGGCCGTTGGCGAAGCGGAAGGCCAGGATGTTCTGCGCCGCCTCCTTGCCGAGGAAGTGGTCGATGCGGAAGATCTGGCTCTCGTCGAACGTCTCGTGCAGGTGGTCGTTGAGCACGACGGCGCTGTCGAGGTCGGTGCCGAAGGGCTTCTCCATGATCACGCGCGAGCTCTCGACCAGCTCGGCCTCGCGCAGCGTGCGGATGACGTCGAACGCCGACTTCGGGGGCACGCTCAGGTAGTGCAGGAGGCGCGTGTCCGGCCCCAGCTCGTCCTGCGCCGCGCGCACCGCCGCGCCGAGAGTGACCGGGCCGGCCCCGAGCGGGACGTAGGACAGGTGCGCGGCGAAGGCCTGCCACTGCTCGTCGTCGACGTCGTGGTTGCCGAACTCGGTCACGGCCTGGTGGGCGAACGCACGGAACTCGTCGTCGTCGAACTCCTCGAGCGAGGTGGCCACGATGCGCATCGGCGGGGCCAGGGACGAGACAGCGATGTGGACCAGGCCCGGGAGCAGCTTGCGCCGGGCCAGGTCGCCGGTGGCCCCGAACAGCACGATGACGTGCGGCGGGGTCGTGTCGGACGAGGCACGGGCGGGACGGCTGCCCGGGGCGGGGTAGGAGATGATCTGCGCCTGCTGGTCGTTCATCCGTCGATCATCGACCATGGCGCGGCGCCCGCGGGCGGGTTCGGAGCAGTCGCGTGCGCTCGCCGCGCATGTGCGGCTCAGACGTCGTCGGGCACCTGGTCGTCGCCGGTGACGCCGTCGGTGAGCTCGCGCAGGATGTCCATGTGCCCGGCGTGGCGGGCGGTCTCCTTGACCATGTGCTGCACGACGAAGCGCAGCGTGGTGGTGCCGAAGAACCAGTGCGGCTCGCGCGTGTGCTCGTCGAAGGAGGCGCCGGCGACGGCCTCCTCGGAGCGGCGGCACGAGGCCCGGTAGTCCTCGACGACGTCCTCGAGGGAGAGCGAGGGGTCGACGTGGAAGGTCGCGTCGTCCTCCCACACCTCCAGCGTCTCGCCGCGGAAGCAGTGCCCGAACCACTCGCGCTCCACGATCGCGAGGTGCTGCACGATGCCGAGCAGGGTGACGCCGCTGGGCAGCACGATCGAGGTCGCCTGGGCGCGGGTGAGGCCGGCGACCTTGCCGAGGACGACCCGCCGGTACCACCGCAGCGAGCCGAGCAGCGCCGCGTCGTCGACGTCGTGGACCTGGGGGCTCTCGGTGGTCGAAGTCACGCGCCCGAGTCTGCACCACCCGCGGACCCCCCGGTGCCGGGGGAGGGAACGGCGGCCGACGGGCGGACGTCGTCCTCGTGACGGGCGGGCGGGACGACGGTCGCCCGGGTTACCGTCGAGCCAGCAGCGTCGACGTCGAGGAGCGCGGATGAAGGCGATCACCGTCGTGCCGAGGACCGCGGGCAGCCTCGCGGTGTCCGACGTCCCGGAGCCGCCCGAGAGCGAGGGCGCGATCCTGGTGGAGGCGGTCGCCGTCGGGATCTGCGGCACCGACGTCGAGATCGCGAGCGGCGCCTACGGCTGGTCGCCGCCGGGCCGCGAGCGCCTGGTGCTCGGGCACGAGTCGCTGGGCCGCGTCCTCGAGGCGCCCGAGGGCGCCGGCGTGTCGCCGGGGGACCTCGTCGTCGGCATCGTGCGACGGCCCGACCCCGTGCCCTGCCCCAGCTGCGCGGTGGGGGAGTGGGACATGTGCCTCAACGGCCAGTACACCGAGCGCGGCATCAAGTCGCTCGACGGCTTCATGTCCGAGCGGTGGCGCATCGAGCCCGGCTACGTGACCAGGCTCGACCCGGGGCTCGGGCTGCTCGGCGTCCTGCTCGAGCCGACCACGGTCGTGACCAAGGCGTGGGAGCAGGTGGCCCACATGGAGGGGCGCGCCTTCTGGACGCCGCGCACCGTGCTGGTGACCGGCGCCGGGCCGATCGGCCTGCTCGCCGCGATGCTCGGGGTGCAGCGGGGGCTCGACGTGCACGTGCTGGACCGCATGGACAGCGGCGCCAAGCCGGACCTCGTGCGGGCGCTGGGCGCGACGTACCACACGGGCGGCGCCCTCGACCTCGGCTTCGCGCCCGACGTCGTCGTGGAGTGCACCGGGGTGGGCCAGGTGATCGTGGACGTCATCAAGGCCGTCGGCGCGGGCGGGGTCGTGTGCCTCACCGGCGTCGGGTCGGGCGGGCGCACCACGGGTCTGGAGGCGGCCGACGTCGCGACCGAGCTCGTGCTGCAGAACAACGTCGTCGTCGGGTCGGTCAACGCCAACCGGCGGCACTTCTACCGGGCGGCCGAGGCACTGGCACGGGCCGACCGCGACTGGCTCGGTCGGCTGGTGTCGCGCAGCGTCGCGCCCGAGCACGTGCAGGACGCCTTCCAGCGAGGGCCCGACGACATCAAGGTCGTCGTGCAGTTCTCGGACGCATGAGCGCACCGGAGCCGACGCGGGTGCTGCTGATCGGCATGATGGCGTCGGGCAAGTCCACCGTCGGCCGCGCGCTCGCCGCGCGCACCGGCTGGCCGTACGTCGACAACGACGACATCGTCGCGCACCTCGCCGGGCAGGCGACGCCCGACGTCGCCGCGACCCGGGGCGCCGACGGGCTGCACATGCTCGAGGGCCTCGTCGTCGAGGAGATCCTGGCGATGCCCGCGCCCCTCGTGGCCGGCATCCCGGGCAGCACGATCACCACGCAGCCGATGCGCGACCACCTGCGCCAGGGCGGGTGGGTGGTCTGGCTGCGCGCGCGCCTCGAGACGCTCGCGGCCCGGGTGGGCGACGGGCACGACCGGCCGTTCTTCGCCGGGCACGACGTGCTCGAGACCCTGCGCCGTCTCAACGAGGGCCGTGAGCCGCTCTACGAGGCCACCGCGCACCAGGTGGTGGACGTCGACGACCGCGACCCGCAGGACATCGCCGCCGAGATCGCGGCTGCGCTGCCGGTCCACGACGGCTGACCGGCGATCGCGCGCCTGCCGCCGCGTGACCGAGCGGCGGAGGCCCGGGCGCCCGGGTGGTCACGCTGCGTGCGGTGAGCGGGAGCGTCGTCACGCTGTGCGCATCATCGCCCGATCGGTGTGGCCCGGATGGAGTATCTCTGCCCCGTGAGGGTGTTCCGCGCGTGACGACCGTCCTACGGTGCGTCCGTGGATGTCTCGGGGGGACTCGCGCAGCCGACGGGGCACGTGCTGCCCGACGGCACGCGGATCTGGCTGCACGACGGCCGGCTCTTCCACCGTGTGGACGGGCCGGCCGTCGTGCATCCGGACGGCACCACGGAGTGGTGGTACCTCGGCTGGCTGCACCGCGCCGACGGCCCGGCGATCGAAGGACCGGACGGGCGCGCCGAGTGGTGGCGGCACGGACGGCCCCTGCACCCCGACGGGCGCCCCCTCGACCGGGACCAGATCCACGTGCACGACTACAGCTGCCTGGGTCCATGGGGTGCGGACGACGCCGGCAGCAGCATCGACCTGCGCGAGAGGCGCCTCGTCCGTAGCCCCGCCCGCCACTGACGCCGTCGCCACTCCCGCGCGGCCACGTCGCCCAGGCCTGACGACGCCACACCGCCAGCAGGCCGTCGCACGGCACAACGCGTGGATCGGTCGCAGCCGTGCTCCGGCAGCTGCGTGCGGAGAGCCGACGGCCCGCCGCTCGGCCCGGCGCCGGGCGTGTCGGCACGACGGACCGGCGCTCGCGCCCGGAGCGGGGCGACGTAGAGCTCTTCCTCGGACGCTCGGAACGTGGAGGCGCCGTGGGGGGAAGGCGCGCACGCGTGACGCCCCGGGAATGAGGACGGCGTGCGTCGCTGCCGCGCGGCTGGGGGTCAGAACGGCGGGCGTTCCGCGGGATCCGCTGCCTCGTGACCGTCGTCAGGGTCGGCGGCGGTGTGCCCGTCCGACGCAGCGCAGGGTGGTGCCGCACCCGCTGGGGCAGCGGGTGGTCCACTCGGTGGCACTGGTCGCTCCGGTGGTTCGAGCACCGGCTGGGCCGGGATGCGGATGCGTTGCCGCCATCGGGTGACCCAGGTGCCCGACCCGTCGGCCGCGCTGTCCTCGATGGTGGCGTGCCCGGCGGTCTTCACCTGGTGGCAGCGCGAGCACAGCCCGCCGCAGTTCGCGGTGTCGCTCGCGCCCTCGGGGAACGGGAGCGCGTGGTCCATCTCCTGGGCGCGGCGGGTGCACCCGGGTCGGCGGCAGATGGGGTCGCGGTGCAGGACGTGCTCCCGCAGGGCGGCGGGCAGGTACTGGCGGGTGCCGTAGTCGAGCAGGTGCCCGTCGACCGGGTCCACGACCAGCCGTCGCCAGGACTCCGCGACACCGGCGACCTCCCGCGCGATCGGCGCAGGGATCGGAGTCCCGTTCAGCAGTGCCAGGCCGTCGCGCTCGCCGCGCAGGGTGCCGAGGTCCATCACGACGTGCAGCTCGGTCTGGGTGCGCGACGCGTCGTAGACGAGGGCGCCCTCCTCGTTGCGGGTCCCGAGCACGAGAGCGGCCAGCGCGTCCGCGCGGCAGGCACCCGCGGCGGCGTCCTCGTTCCCCGCGCGCAGCGCGTCGGCGCCGCCGCGCTGCGCGCGCAGCGCCTTGCCCGCGGCATCGATGGCGTCGAACACCGCGTCGATCACCGGCGCCTGATGCGTGACGCCGAGGAACGCCATCCCGTCGCCGATCGGCTGGCGGTACACGTCCCGGGTCGCGACGGCCTTGTGCGCGCGGACGGTCGCGTCGGGGTCGTGGCGGGAGATGAGCTTGTCGAGGTGCTTCCGCAGTTCGGAGGCGGTGAGGGTCCGGGCCTTCTCCAACGCCGCCGCCTCGATCGTCGCGAGGACCTCGGGGTCGGTGAGGAACCGGGTCTGGTCGACGAGGACGGCGCAGTGGCGCTCGGTGATCTCACCCGCAGCCAGCGCGGCACCGAACGCGGGGAAGAGCTCCTTCAGGGCCCGGGCACGGTCGATCTCCTTCGACGCGCCGTAGACGCTGTTG